>CALXSC010000106.1 GCA_944391025.1 uncultured Rickettsiales bacterium | reverse complement strand
GAATATGTTTATTATAGTCTTTTACTATTATTCACACAAAAGAAAAGATTAATTGAACCAAAAGACTTAGATAACGGAGATTTTACTTGGAATAGAGTGTTAATGGCAATGGTTGGTTAGCAGGCTCATTATTTATATGAACCAGCGTGGCGGCCGCAGCTATATTTTTTCATTTTTTTGAGTCTGCACTAACCGACAGCTCACCATCTGAGCCAGTCTATAAAAAGGCAGATTAACTCAAAAAAATGAAAAAATATAGCAAGGCAAAGCCTTGGGACTTTTTTCCCGCCCTGCCCTTTGCCAAATCCACCAGCCTAACTAAACACCGCCGCCAGCTCTGCCTCCTATGCCCCTTAAGAGAAAAAAGTCCTGCGGCCGCCCCTTCCAACCGCAATAACTATTGTTTATTAAAAACCAATTATTTCTTGAAAATAATAAAATCAAAATGTAATAATAGTTGTAGAAATATAATATATACAAATAGTTATGTATACAAAAATTAAAGCCATTCTTACAATATTTTGTATGTTTCTAATAAATCCAGTTTTTTCAATGACTGAAGAAGAGTTGAAACAATATACATATATAGATTTTTACAGCTTTATAAGCAGCTATAATGCAAGAAATATAAATCTTGTAAAGGGCGCCTATGAAGAAAAGAAAATACAAATTGGAAACAGCGGCTTTACGACCTATTTGGAACCGGTTCAAAAATATATAACATACCTGGAATATCGGGGCTCTCCGAGGAGTATTGATACATATCAAAAGCCTTTTCTATTAGATTGGTTTAAAATTTCAAACAATTCAACAGATTTAATGACAGACGATTCAGCAGAAAGCATATTGGCGGATGAAAATTTTGGATTATTCTATACCTCAACAATGTATTCAACCAGAGGTAGAACATATTTTATAACAACCCAAAAGGCAGTTAACGACGCAATGGCAAGAGAACTTAGAAATGGTGAAAGAATAAAAGTTTACCTATGGAATCTTGGACAATATTCAGCAAACATGCCAGTATTTATTATAGTCGGCTTTGAAAAAGCTCCAACAATAGCCCAAGCAATACAGGATGAAATGTATTTCAAACAATATTTTCCAACCCTAAAGGAAGATATTTACAATAGAAGATACGACAAGGCAAAGGGAAATATTGAAATGCTTCTAAAAAAATATCCAAATAACATAGACCTTAGACTTAACCTATGTTTAATATTTAACCAAACAAATTTCTTTGACAAATCAATTTCATGCTACAGAGACGTTATAAAAATTGATCCAAAGAACTATGACGCATACTATGGCATTTCAATGGCCTATTATAACAATGGAAGATTAAATTCACGAACAAAGGCAGAATTGATAATTGAAAATACATCAAAGGCACTAGAAATAATACAGTCACTAACACCTAGACCTACTGGAAGCCTAGCAATGATAGCCTACAACTGCTTCTTCCTAAGAGCAATGGCCAAGATTGATATAAAGGATATATCTGCCATAGATGACCTAATGACAGTCCATAAAAATCAACCGACATTAGTAAGCAGTGAAAGTATTGAATATTACAAAAAACAACTTGGAGTAAGTAAATAAACACAACTAAGTTAAAATACACAAACCGCCGTTGAATTTCCAGGGCGGTTTCCTATTATCAATAGCAAACTACATATTGATAGCACAATTTATAATTGTTAAAATATACAATTACAAAATAATAATAAAAGTTCTTGATTTTTTAATTACCTTCAACTAAAAGTAGTGTTATGTTAACAACATAAAATCTTATCATGTTAAAATCAAATTCCAATAAAAATCAAAGCAATGATGCGGGAAAGCTTGGCATAATGGGTCTAGTCGCAATCGTTGTGAGTTCAATGATTGGCGGCGGTATATTCAGCCTCCCTCAAAATATGGCCGCGGGTGCTTCCGCAGGTGCAGTATTAGTCGCGTGGCTGATAACCGGATTTGGTATGTTCTTCATAGCTAACACATTCAGAATTCTAGCAATGGCAAAACCAAATTTAACATCAGGAATTTATATGTATGCTAGAGATGGTTTCGGACCATATGTCGGTTTCTCAATAGGCTGGGGGTATTGGCTATGCCAAATATTCGGAAACGTAGGCTATGCCGTAATAACAATGGACGCCCTAAATTATTTCTTCCCTGGAGTATTCACAGGCGGCAATAACCTATATTCAATAATTGGCGGATCACTGCTAATCTGGTGCTTTAACTTCATAGTTTTGAAAGGCATAAAACAGGCCGCTTTTATAAACGTAATTGGCACAATTGGCAAATTAGTTCCGCTAGCCATATTCATAATAATTATGGTATTTGTATTCAAGGCCGATAAATTTGACTTTAATTTCTGGGGAGATAAAGTAATAGACGGAAAAACCTTAGGCTCATTCGCAGGACAGTTAAAATCAACAATGCTAGTAACCCTATGGGCTTTCATTGGCATTGAAGGTGCGGTAGTTCTTTCAGGAAAAGCAAAGAGCCAAGAAATAGTTGGAAGAACAACCTTCCTAGGATTTATAGGCTGTCTTTCTATCTACGTTCTCCTGTCGGTTATACCCTACGGCTTCCTATCACAGGCAGAACTGGCTAGCATACCTAATCCTTCTACAGCAGGCGTCTTAGAAAAAGTAATTGGAAAACCAGGCGCTTGGATAATGAATATAGGTCTCCTCGTAGCAGTTCTATCAAGCTGGTTATCATGGACACTAATAGCGGCCGAAATACCTCTTGCAATGTCTCAGAATGGAAACTTTCCTAAGATATTTTCAGAAGAAAATAAAGCAGGGTCACCTAATGTTTCATTATATGTTACTTCATTCTTAATGCAATTGGCAATGTTCCTGGTTTATTTTTCAAACAACGCTTGGAATACAATGTTAAGCGTAACAGGCGTAATGGTTCTACCTGCCTATTTCGCATCAACCGCATACCTATGGAAAATCGTTGAAGACGGTGAATATCCGCAAGATGTAACAGTAGGCAGAGCAGCCGCATTAATCACAGGCATATTCGGTTGCGTATATGCTGCATGGTTAATCTACGCAGCAGGCCTAACATATTTACTAATGGCTGTAGTGTTTTTCACATTAGGTATTCCAGTATTTATTTGGACTCAGAAACAAAACAATCCTGGACAAAAATCATGCTCTTGCACAGAGAAAGCAATAATGTTGGTTTTAATCCTTTTATCAATATTTGCAATCTATGCTTTCAGCAGAGGCATAATAAAATTGTAAAACTTAAATCATATACAGCAAATATCCACCGATTTTTCGGTGGATATTTATTGTAATCTAAAACCCCCAGTTAGACTGGGGGTTCAGTTTAGCTTTGGCAATAAGACGAATACTTACCAACTCAAAAAGTGCGGGAGTTAACAAGTCGTAAAGAGACTACTGTAGGTTTCCCTACAAGTAGGCTTATATCCTACAGGCTCCCGCTTTAACAAATAAAGAAGAGCCTATAGTTCAACAACATTTTATGGACGTTGAAGTCCTTTTATTGCCATATAGGCATTCATAATTTTATTATACAATTTTTAATCGTCAATAAAAAATAACATTACCAAACCATTTTTTGGTTGTGGCATGGCTATTATATTTTAAATTATTAAATAAACAACACTTAAAGAATCGTAATTTTATAGAGAGCGTGGCGGCCGCAGCTATATTTTTTCATTTTTTTTTGAGTTAATCTGCCTTTCTATAGGCTGGCTCAGATGGTGAGCTGTCGGTTAGTGCAGACTCAAAAAAAAATGAAAAAATATAGCAAGACAAAGCCTTGGGACTTTTTTCCCGCCCTGCCCTTTGCCAAATCCACCAGCCCAACTAACCACCGCCGCAATTGCTCCGCCTTTTCTTCCATTAAGAGGAAAAAGTCCTGCGGCCGCCACTGGTGAATACAAAAACCATAATATAATTAAACAAACACAAAATTCTTGTTTTTTAAAATAAATGCTGTATTAACTAATAAAGTTTAACAAATAATTTTAAAAAAAATGTTGTTATATAATCAAGAATTAAAAAATATAACTCCAGCTAATAGCGATACTGCTAAAAAAGTTGAAAAAGCAATTGAAGAAATAAAAACAGAAATGAAGCAAGAAGGCGATATGAAGTGCGTTGCAATTGCTTTTGAAAAGGATGATCTAAAGGAAATAAAGGATTTTGCTGCTTTTATAAATAAAAATTTTAAGCATACGGTTGTTATGGGAATTGGCGGTTCAAGTTTAGGCGCCAAAACATTGCTTAACCTTGTAAATAAACCAAATGTTACAGTTTTAGAATCTATTGACTCAAATACAGTTAAAGAAGTTTTTGATGGATTAAATTTGAAAGAAACTGCATTTTTGACAGTTAGCAAATCTGGTAAAACTATTGAATGTATTTCGCAAACTCTTATAGTGATGGATAGGGTTGAAAAAGAATTGGGCAGAGATGCAATTGGCAAGCACTTTTTCTTTGTAACTGAGGATAAGGAAAGTCCAATTACGAATTTAGCAAAAGAATTTGGCATAAAATGCTATGAACACCATAAAACAGTTGGCGGAAGGTTCTCGTATTTATCAAACACAGCTCTAATTCCTGCTGCAATCGCAGGTTTGAATATTGATGAAATCAGAGCCGGTGCAGCAGATACAATTAACTACGTTTTAGAAAATAAAAACAATTTTGTTTCTGAAGTTTGCGGTTCTCAGGTTGATATGTTTAACAATGGCATAGTTGCAAACGTTGTTATGCCATATATTGACAGATTGTATTTCCTAAATGAATGGTACAGACAAATCTGGGCTGAATCATTAGGTAAAGACGGACATGGCACAATTCCAGTAAATGCGATGGGTACAGTTGACCAACACAGCCAATTGCAATTATATATGGATGGTGCAAAGAATAAATTCTATACTTTCATATATAAGGATAAAGACCCAAATTCATTAAAAATTACAAATTCATTTAATGAAGGATTTGAATATCTAAAGGGCTTAACACTGGATGATATTATGAACGTTGAATTTGAAAGTACTGTTGAAGTTTTAAACATTAGGAAACTTCCAATCAGAGTATTTATGTTCCAAAAATTAAATGAAAGAAGTTTATCACAATTGCTAATGCAATATATGCTGGAAACAATCATCTGCGGAAAAGCTATGGGCATTAATCCTTTCGGTCAACCAGCCGTTGAAGAAAGAAAAATACTTGCAAGAAAAATGATGCAGGAATTAAAAAAATAATATGTTCGTATTATTTTTGAATAGGGAGCAAGGCTGCTCCCTATTTCTATATATATTTTAAATTATATAGTCAAAAAAATATTGACTTATTATAATAATTTGTTAAAAGTTTATCAGAGATAATCATATTAAATATGAGCAATACAATAGATTTAAAAATATATTCTCCAATTGAAATATTGCTTGATGAAGAGGTTCAAAAACTGACTTTTCAGGGTAAAGAGGGATATGTTACAATATTGCCAAACCATATTGACTATGTTTCATCATTTGAATCTAATATTATGAGTTATATTGATAGGGATAATAATCAAAGATTTATAGTACTAAATAACGGCATTTTGGTAAAATATTCAAATAAAGTTAGGCTAACAGCCTATAAGGCTATTATTGGAAATAGTTTGAAAGACCTTAAGACTAAAATAAATGAAGTTGTTGAGAAAGAGAATGATATTGAAAAGGAGATTAATAAAAACCTTAAACAATTGGAATATTATATGTTTAATAACCTTGTTAATATGAAATGAGCTTGAATGACCTATTAAAAAAAGCTATTAAGGATAGGAGTAAGGAAATTGATAAAAATGTCAATGTAAATAAAATCCAACTGCTAATATCACTCGGTATCAGAATTATTTTAATCTACATGTTTTTTATATTTTTTATTGGCAAATATATTGCCAATATTTTAGGTTTTACGAACCTATATTTTATCTCTATTCTGCTAGGAACACTTACTAATATTTATATAGCTTTTGAAGTTTTTAAAAAATATCTTAAAAAATAAAAGGTGATTATGTACTTAAAAAAACCAGCGGTAGTTGTGGAAGGGGTGGGGCGGCCGCAGCGGGTTTTTTATTGTTTTTTTAAAGTTGACCACCACCCTTGAACACAGCCCAATTGTTTAGGTTTGTCGGTTTTGATGGACTTTAAAAAAACAATAAAAAACCCTGCAATGCGAAGGCCTTAAGACTTTTTTCTATCACTACCATTCGCCAAAACATCCACCAAATCTTCCCAGAACTGCCGACCATCGCGACCTCTCCCCTTGACAGAAAAAAGTCCTGCGGCCGCCCAGCTGGTTTACAAAATAGCTGGAGGTTAATTGAATAGATAATCACCAAATAAAAGTTAAATTTTACTTGTTATTTATTAAATACTACTTTAAATTGAGTAGTGAATAGAAATAATGTGTAATCTGATTTTTATGAAAAAAATTTTCTATAGCATAGCTCTAACAATTCTAACTATTTCTTTTTATAGCTCTAATTCAATTGCTGCCACTGCAAATACCAACCAGGTCGTTGCAATATCTAAGGCAGATAATTCAACAGCGGCTGAAGTTGACTATAAGGATATAAATAAACAGCTGACAAATATAGAAAAGGATTTATTAAATACAAAGGCGCCTATAAATAGCGTTACAAGCGACTACATAAAAACCCTAAATGATATGCAGGATAGGGTAAATGCTGCAAGGCAACAGGCTGAAACAAATTTAGGTTTTGTAGAAAAAAGGATTGAAGCATTAGGGGAAGCCCCAAAGGATGGAGGAACTAAGGAACCCTATTCAATTTCATCAAAAAGAAAGGAATTTAGCAAAGAAGAAACTGATGTAAAATCAAAAATTACAGAGGCCGATTTAATATTGACAAAAATAGAAGAATTGGAGAAATTAATTTTAAAAATAAGGAATAGAGCATTATTGGACAATATACTTGATAGGCAGCAAAATTTTATAAATCCTAAAGTATTTTTGCATAATACAAAACAATTTTTTAAATTTACATTTGATATAGTTAAATCACCTGTAACATGGTTTAATTCTCTGACAAATCCACAAAAACAGACCGTTAGAGGAAATGCGCTATATGTATCAATAACTGTCGCTATTTCTCTAATCTTTGCCACGTTCTTAAGCGTTTTTATAAAAAGACATTTTGGCTATAGGAAAATGGATAAGGATCCCGACTATAGCAATAAATTTTTTGCCGCAATATCCGTATTGATTGCCTATGGAATTATACCATCCGTTATAATTGGAGCGTTTTTATTTTGGATAAAACATTCCCAGATAATAAATGTCGGTCTATTTGGCATGGCTTTAAATATGCTCCTCTTCTATCTCCTCTATATATTTATAGCGAAAGCTATAGTAAAGGTGATTTTTGTTCCAAAAAATAGCAAATGGAGATTAATATCCGTTGATGATACAAAGGCTAAATCTCTAAATTTTGCTTTCTCTTTTTCAATAATAGTAATAGGCGTAATTTCATTCCTTGAACTAATTGCAATAAAGGCTGAATATCCACCTGAGATAATTCTATATACAAAAATGATTTCATGCCTAATAAAAACATTCTGTATAATTTTAATTGCCAATAGAATGTTCTGCAGAAAAGACGACATTCAGCAACAGACAGATGAAATGGTGAGTGTATCGGATATACCTGCACCAAAGGTAGATTCAACTACGACCGATGGCACTGCCAATACTGGAGACGGCGAAGAGGACTATGGAGAATTAACACTGGCAGACAAAATAAAAATGGCAATATATGTGTTTGCAGTTGCTGTATTTTCAATAGCCCTATTCGGCTTTATAAATCTATCAGACTATATTCTAAACCGTTCAATAACTACAGTTCTAATAATCGGACTTGCCTATATTGCAAGCAACACAATAGAGGTTTTATTCCACAGGCTATTGCTTTTAAGATTCTGGATAAGAACCTTGAAATTTAAAAGAAGAGATTTGGCAAAAATTGACATATGGTTTGGAGCAATTCTAAATCCCATAATAGTATTGTTAACAATATTTTTCCTATTGGGACTATGGGGGGCTTCAACGGATTTAATGATACAAAAAATAAAAAAAATTTTAACGGGATTCTATGTTGGAGGAGTAAAAATTTCCATAACTTCAATACTGCTTGGTATATTGGTATATTTTGTATCAATGTCAATATTTAAATTCATAAAATTAAAATTTCTATCAAATACTTTAGAAAAAATGGATATTGACTATGCCGCAAGAAATTCACTATCGTCCGGCTTCAGCTTTTTTGGATTTCTAGCCTCAATATTCTTTGCAATAGCGGTTATGGGCGGAAGTATCAGCAACCTGGCTATAATTGCCGGTGCTTTATCATTCGGTATCGGTCTTGGTCTGCAGAATATAATTAATAACTTTGTTTCCGGTGTTATAATACTATTTGAAAGGCCCATAAAAATAGGTGATGTTGTAAACATAAACGGTCAAGAGGGTACCGTGAAACAAATAAGCATAAGAGCAACAGAACTAGAAACCGGAGTAAAATCAAGCGTAATAATACCTAATGCCAATATAATTTCTGGAGTTCTAGTTAATTTAACCCACAACAACAAACAGACAAGAATTGATTTGAGATTTTTAGTTGACATTGATAATGATCCTAAAGAAGTTATGAAAATTCTGTTAGATGTTGCCCAAAATAATAAAAAAATAATGATTAGACCAGCTCCAACAGTATCCTTTAACGATTTTTCTAATAATAGCCTAGATTTTACCCTAAGCTGCTATATAATGGACATTAGCAACAAACAAAATGCAATAAATGATTTGAGGATTGATATATTTAATAAATTCAATGAAGAGGGCATTCAAACAGCACTGCCTCAGAGAATTATATATGTAGAGCCTACGGACAAAAATAAATTAGTTGAAGCTATTCCAGAAATAAATGATACCGCTAATAAAACCAATAAATCTAAAACCAATAGCAATAAAAAAACTAATTAAAATCTTGAATAAATTATAATTAGTGCTATTAATAGTTTAGATAAATAATTGTTTTCTTATGCCAAAAAAAGTTTTAATTACAGCTGGACCAACCTATGAGCCTATTGACCCCGTAAGATTTATAGGAAATAAATCCTCAGGAAAACAGGGGATTGGCGTAGCAAAGGCATTTGCCGAAGCTGGATATGAAGTTTTTCTAGTTGTTGGACCAATTAATGACAGCCTGTTGGACAATCTACCGGATAATATACATATAGGCAGAGTCAACACAGCCCAGGAAATGCTTGACGAAAGCTTAAAACATATAGATTCCGATATTGCAATCCATACAGCCGCAGTTTCTGATTTTAGACCGGAAAAAGTGTATGATTTTAAAATAAAAAAAGGTGGCGAAGTATCTTTTAACGATATAAAATTTGTTGAAAATGCCGACATATTAGCAACATTTGCAAACCATCAAAATAGACCAAAAATAGTAATAGGATTTGCCGCTGAGACAAATGACCTAATTGAAAATGCGAAAAAAAAGTTGGCAAAAAAGAACTGCGACTATATAGTTGCAAACGATGTTTCCAATGGAAAAGGGTTTGGAAAGGACAAAAATAAGGTCTACATAGTCAGCAAAAACGGTGTTGAAGAGACAGAAGAAATGGATAAGTATCTAATAGGGAAAAAGATATTGGAAGTTGTAACAAGATAACAACTCCTAATTTATTTTATAGTCAAGCAAACTCTTCAAAAGATTTATCACATTCCTTCTAATTATTGGATTGTTTAATTCTGAAAAATACTTGGCTAATTCCATAATTTCTTTCTCAATTTTATTATCTTTTTTGTAGCCCTCTTCGTCTAGTTTAGCCTCATATTCTTCAAAAAAATAGCTCACTGGAACTTTCAAAATTCGTGCAAACTCATAGAGCCTGCTGCTTCCAATTCTATTCAATCCCTTCTCGTATTTTTGAACCTGCTGAAAAGTAATTCCAACCATTTTGCCAATTTTAGTCAGGCTAATTCCCAATTCAATCCTTCTAGCTTTTAGACGGCTGCCGACATAGACATCTACTGGATTTAACGGCATATTTTATACTCCTTTATTAAACATAAAAATAATATAATTAATATGTTCACGTGGTTCTGCGTGAACCGGAGTCTGAAAATTGCCTAACCGCAATGACACTTATTCCAATAGCCTATCCTTTCGGAGTATCTATCCCTATTCGTATCACTCCGATTCCTTGGAACGGAGTTTAATTACCGCAAAGATAAACCTACGATAATAAACTATAAGGTTAGGAAGGTTTTCAGACCTATTGCATGGAACCGTATTTCGCAAAGTTCCATAGGAACCATACCATGCAACACTACTAATTATAGATTGTATTTTTTAAAAGTATAGAAATTTTTAAAAAAATTTGAGAGGACTTCTTTAAGCTATTCTTATAAAAACGGTTAATAGGTGCAAATTTAATCGGCTATAAATTTTCCGTTCTTTAGATAGGCAATTACCTGGTCAGCAACGCTTTTATACATAATACCAGGCGTATGGGCAAAATTCATGACAATATGCTCATTCATACCATCAAGCTTAGTGCTTTCAACGGAAACTATTCCATCATCATCTCCAGGCAGCATAAACGAAAAAATAGGATTTATTTTAGTTTTTCCAGCTATTATGCCTAAATCATAGTTAACATTGCCAAGTTCGTCAGCCAAACCTTCTAAATCAGTTCCAAGCTGCCTTCCGGATTTTGTACCAAATTTTATTTTATATATTGTCCAATCCTTTAACCTATCCGCAAGTTCGCTTCCATGGTTAGGCGTACCAACCATCACAACCCTATGGATATTGGTTGGCTTATATTTATTTATATAGACCCTAGTTATTAGTCCGCCCATTGAATGGCCAACTATGTTAACATGCTTTTTTTTATTTATACCCAATTCATGTATTTTGTTATTTAAAAAATCAGCAAGTTCTGGTATTGTAAATTTAGTTGATGGATACGTTATATTATATACATCAAATCCAGCATTTGCAATTCTTTTTGAAAGCAGATATGTTATCCTATTTGTTTTTCCAATTCCATGCAGAACAATAACAACCTCAGGAGATGTGGACTTGGTATTCTGCGCAGGAAAATATTCCTTGCTCTTCCAAACAAAACTATATAGATATAAAAAAAGTATTGCAATTAATATAAAAACTATAATTGCAATCTTTACATACATACTCAAACAAAAACTTTCAAACATTGCAACTTTTTTAATAGACTAAACTAGTTTTACAACCAAGCTATATTTTTATCAAGGTTTTTATTTATAAATTAGATACTGTTAGCAAATGTTTTTGCAGAATAAAATCCTTCGGCAAACTTTGCCCGACCCATGGTATATTATTAAATATATATCAATAGCAAAAATTTGCACGTTATAAAAACTACATTACCGCCTAGAATTTCCAGAAGCTCTTTTTACGGATTGTATTGCAAAATTAGAAACTTTAGCTCCAATTTCTATACCCAGTCCTTCACCAGCGCCATAAACTAGTCCATTGCAAAATCCACGCTTGCTTTTCTCTAAAAGAGTTAGATTTTCTCCAGTTTTTGAAACATTTGATTTAATATTTAAAGGAAGACCATACTTATCTACGCAATCGGCCAATATTTCAAATCCAACTTTTCTGCCGGCACTGCTTATAAAGTATTTTGGCAGTTTGGTCAGTATACTTTCATTTTTGCTTTTTTCTTCTTTAAAACTATTTATGGCACTTCTCATAACAGTATATGATATTCCCTCGCCAAGTCCAAGAATCATAGAATTAACAAAACCCTTTGCTAGTTCAGATGAACGGGGACTTTTAACGATCATACTTAAAGCTTCGTACATAATAATACAATTTCGCTATGCTTAATATTCAGCTGGACCATTCTTCATAAAATTATCTACAAAATCCCTATACCTATGCTCAGATATTGCCTTTCTAATGCCTCTCATTAAATCCTGATAGTACATAATATTATGCTCAGTCAATAGCATAGCCCCCAATATTTCATCAGCCTTGAACAGATGGTGCAAATAGGCTTTTGTATGCTGCGTACAGGCTCTGCATGTGCATTTTTCATCAACAGGAGTATCATCATACTTATATTTTGAATTTTTTATATTTATAGTACCACCCCTCACAAAGGCCTGCCCATTTCTTCCGCTTCTAGCCGGCATAACACAGTCAAACTGGTCAACACCACGAAGTACTGAACCTACTATATCTATTGGCTTTCCAACGCCCATTAAATATCTTGGCTTATCATGCGGCATCATAGGAGTCAAATAATCCAAAACAGAGAACATAAGCTCCCAACCATCATTTATAGACAAATCACCGCCGATTGCATAGCCATCAAAACCAATTTTTTTTAAGCCTTCAATAGAGGTTGTCCTTAAGTCTCTTTCAGCGCCGCCCTGCACTATTCCATATATTCCATATCCATCTCTTTTTACAAAGGCGTCTTTACTTCTTTGAGCCCATCTCAGACTTCTTTCCATAGCCCTTTTTGTATATTTATAATCCGCCGGCTGCCTAACGCACTCATCAAGCGCCATCGTAATATCAGTATCAAGTTTGTATTGAATTTCCATAGAAAACTCCGGGGTCAATTCGTGCTTCTGTCCGCTCAAATGACATCTAAATGTGCACGCCTTTTCATTTATTTTATTTAGAGCGCTTAAAGACATTGCCTGAAATCCGCCGCAGTCAGTTAAAATTGGTTTGTCCCAATTCATAAATTTATGCAGGCCGCCCATTTTTGCTATTGTATTATACCTATCCTGAATCATCAAATGATAGGTATTGCATAGCATAATCTCCGCACCAGTTTTTCTGAGTTCATCAAAGTGCATAGCCTTCATTGCAGCTATTGTACCAACCGGCATAAAACACGGCGTATGCACATCACCATGGGCAGTATGCAGCAAACCCAGCCTTGCCATACCGTTATTTTTCTCGTCAACTTCCTGTAAAAATTCTAATCCAAACTGTACCATTATCTATAATTCAACAAATTTTATAACTTTTAAAAATATTACTTAAAAAATTATAAAAATTCAAGTTTTTTAAATGCAAATAGGTCAATAACAAACTAGATTTTCATTATTCCATTTATGAACAAATAAACAGCTATTGCCGATAATATTAAAAGTGCAGCCACTATAATTTTTTCAACAGGCGCAAACATTTTCCCATTAGGGCTATTCTGTCTTTTGCTCCAAATATACATAGGTATGCCGCACGAAAAGAAAATAAAAGCCATCATCAAATAGTTTATACCGGCAGAATACATAAGCCATATAGTAAAAATACATGCCGAAATGCTTATAAATGTTGCCAAACTTTTTTTAATCGGAAGCCTGTCGGAATATTCCCTATTTCTTGTTATCTTAAAAAGGTATATGGTTGAAGTAAAATACGCAGGCAGAACCATAACGCCCGTAATGCTCAACATCGTCTTCCAGGCATTGTCAGAAAAGAAAAGCAGACAAACACCCATCTGCATAACAATTGAAGTTGTATAGACTGAAACTATAGGTATATCATTTTTATTTTTCTTCAAAAATATTTTAGGAAAATTCTTATTTTCCGCCATTGCATACGGTGTTTCAATCAAAATCAGGGTCCATGAAAGCCAGCAGGACAAAACAGCAACTAGAACGCCGATATTCATCAACCACGCACCGGGCTTTCCAATAATTTTTTCCATAATGCCAGCCGTTGAAGGATCCGGAATCGCAGCCAATTCCCTCTGCGTCAAAAATCCAAAAGGCAGAACCGAAAGCAATATATATATAACCAAACAAACGAAAAACCCAAGAAGTGTTGCATTTCCAACCGTCTTTTTATTCTTTGCCCTGGCTGATAATACTATAGCGGTTTCAATACCTATAAAAGTCCACAAAGTAACAAGCATCGTTGATTTTACCTGGTCAGACAAACTGCCAAGCGTATTGCCATTAATAATCATATTGCCCCAGAAGTCAAATCTAAACTTTGCATGGCTAAACAGAAGCACCATAATTAAAATAAATAGACCCAATGACGTTATTTTAATAACCGTAGCTATCGTATTTAAAAAAGCAGTCTGCCTAACGCCCCTCAATATAAGAAAATTATAGCACCATATAAGTATTGAAATACATGCTATCGCAGGAACTGTATTTCCACCTGTAAACACACCTGGAAAAAAATAGTTTAGAGCATTCATTGACATAACCGCAAGCCCTATATTTGAGAAATTGTTGCAAAGCCAATATCCCCAGCCTATTGTAAATCCTAAATAGGAGCCAAAGCACTCCTCCGCATATTTATAAATGCCAGAATTAATATGAGGTTTAACCCTTGCAAGGATAATAAACGTATTTGCAAGGAAAAACATACCAAAGCCCGTAATAATCCATGATATCAAAATTGCCCCGACAGAAGCATTAGCAGCCATATTTTGAGGCAAACTAAATATACCGCCACCAACCATTGAGCTTACAACTAAAGTAGCCAGTCCAAATAATCCAAGTTTTTCAATTTTCAAATCCATTTCAACCTATAAAAAAATAAAAATATAAGTATGTATAATATATCAATCACGATATAAAATCAATCAAAATTGAAAAATATTTACAATATTATCTAAACAATGATTTCAAAATACTAAAATCACAGTTATTATTTTTTAAAGAATGTTCAAACTTCACAAACCTTATCAGCACTTTGTAAAATTTTATAAAAGTTATATTATTTGTTCTATATCCATTGAAACTGTATTCTAGATAATTTTTTTTAAATTTTTTATATTTTTTCTTAAATAAACCCAATTTTATCCAGTCCATTTTTGCAAGTCTTGACTCATTAATTTCATTATTTAGTTCTTCCAATTCCTTTAAAGTTTGCCTAAAGCTTTCCATTTTGCTCCTTCATTTTTTTAATAAAAAATGCACTCTGAAAAATCAAAGTGCGGGAGTAGGAGACCACATATCCATGAATTTTACAACATTTGGTGATAAATAAAATAACACAGGACTAGGAAAGTAAACGAAGCAGTATGGTGAATACGGACGAGTTTACTTGACGAAGTCTATGTGTTATTTTATTATCATCCATAGGACAGAAAAAATTTAAGCTATTATCTGCATATTTTTACTCATTAATATTTTAATATTAATTTCGTAAAAACATTTGATTCTAGCTTAAATTTTTTTCTGCCAAATTTGCAAAATTCATGGATATGTGCTCTTGAATCGCCAAACGCAACTCTCATAGGTTTCCACTATATGAAAAATCATATAGGGCTTATATCCTATAAGCTCCCGCTGTAAGGAACCTATAGAAAAATTAAAGTTTGACAGGACTTTTGAAATCCGCGTTTTCTACAGCAATTAAATTATGCAATATTTATTTTTATTATTCAATAGATTTTTCTTGAATTAATAAAAATTCCAGTCTATTATTATATTGTTGCGGCTATGGTGGAATTGGTAGACACGCAGTGTTGAGGTCGCTGTTCCGAAAGGAGTGGAAGTTCAAGTCTTCTTAGCCGCACCATAGTGAATAACTATTTTTAAAATAGACCTGTTGCATAAATAATTTTCCAACAAAAAATAATTATTGCAAAAAAGACTAGATTTCTTAAAAATTTTGATTAGAAATAGTATATAAATACATTTCGTTAATCAAAATTTTTAAAAATCGCAGGATTTTGAAGCAAGAATTAAAATTTTGTTGGAAAATATTGATAATAAAATGATATTGAAGTATTGAAAATTGTTAAATTATTTATGGAACAGGTCTAATGTATACCTACTATTCAAGTTTTGTTACTGGGACTCAAAATGTAATTAAAAACAATCTAAATGGTTGTAATATTCAAAAACTTATGGATGGGGGTATACTCTACACGACTAATAAAACTCCTGAAGAAATAGAAAAAATTAGGTTTTTCAACAATACCTTTATGGTAGTTCAAATTTTTGAAAATATTGATGGTAGAACACCAATAGAAGATATGATTGAAAGCGTTAATTTTGATGGAAATAAATCTTTTTTGAATTATATAAAATCTAAAAAAAGAGCTAGAACTTTTCATATTTTTTCATCTATAGAAAATCAATTGGTTTCTGTAGATAAAAAAATTCTTGGCAGATTTGAAAATGAACTTGAAAAGCTAACAAGGCTTAGAACTGAATTCGGAAAAAAAGTTGCAGATTTAGAATTTTGGTTTCTATATAGAACTGAAAAAATCGGATTTTTTATGCTGAGAATTACGAAAAACAAGAAAAAACTTGAAAAAGGCGAGCTGCGTCCGGAATTAACCAATATTCTATCTTTAATTTCAGGACCAAAGGAAGATGATATATTTTTAGATCCATTCTGTGGCTCAGGCGCTATTCCTCTTGAGAGGTCAAGGATGGCGAATTTTAAGGGCATATTTGCCTGCGACAGAAACGAAGAAGAAATAAAAAATCTAAAGGAAAAAATAAAATCTGTAAAAAGCAAAAAATTAAATAAATCATTCTTCGTTAAAAAATTGGATTTTTTTGAAAATAAATTTGATGACAACTATTTTACAACGATAGTTACGGATCCGCCATGGGGATTTTTTGAAAAAGTAGGCAATATAGAATTATTCCATACCAAAATGTTTGAAGAGATGCACAGAATATTAATAAAAAATGGTTTAATAGTAATTTTGACTGCAAACAAAGACCTGGTTACAAAAAATTTGAATTCAATGCAGTTAAAGCTAAAACTCGTTGAAACCTATGATATATTGGTTTCTGGAAAAAAAGCTGCAATCTATAAAATTCAAAAACTATAGCTGAATTTTTTCAACTTCAAAAAGCAGGCTCTCATTTTTTTTTCTAGATATTTCGTCAGAATTTTTAAGCACATTAATCATATTTTGAAGCGCCAATTTTGTATCCAGTATCATTATTACAGAATAGTCCCTTGTGATAAGCAAATCTTTTTCAACTATATTGTCACTATAGCCTTCTGCATCCTTTAGCACTAGAAGTTTAATATTTGAACTTCCAAAAAAATGTTCTAATATGCCAGTAGTTTTCTTATCGGGATTTGTGGTGACATATACGTTTTTATATCCATGGCTATTCAGAAGAAGCATTATGTCAAATAATAGTTTATTTGAAATTACAGTGCCCCTAAAATTCCTGTCAATATAGAATCCGCCAATTTCAATAACGCAGTCATTCCTGTTTAATATATCTATTTCCCTTCCAACTAATTCAACCTTGTTTTTATCCAGAATTATCCTGTTGTCGTCCAAAAATTCCACAAATGTTTTATATTTCTCTTTCCTGTCATACCTGACGCTTCCAATGATTTTGCCATCATATTCCGCTATTATAAAATATGAAGCGCTTTGATTTTTCTTCATATCATCATATACAAGGTTCATCTTTGAGGTATCACCCGCAAATGACGATTCACCATTTAAAAAATCTATAAGCTTAAAGCATAGATTTTTATCATCCATTAGATCTTTTCCAGATATTATATGTATCGCAACTTCTTTATTTATATCCTTTAATATTGTTTTATCACCATCTTTAACAACCTGTTTAGTTATCAATATTTTTTCCATAGTTCACCTATATAATTTTTACTCAAAAAACATCGCCGGATTTTACATACATATTTTCGCCATCGTCTAATTTTACGATAAGCGTCCCGTCATTATCAATATCAATAAAGATACCCTTCTGCCCATTGACCGTAATCTCTTCATTTAGCCTATAGCAGCTTTTAAGCCAGAGTTCTCTAATTGGCTTAAATCCTTCAAGCTCCCACTTTTTCAAGAGGTAGTCAAAATTATTTAAAAACTCCCTAAGGATACCATATCTAGTAGCAAATATTCCTTCTTTTTTTAAAGATGTGGCTTTGAACATTGCATTATCCGGAAAAGAATCAATATTAACTCCGCAGCCTATAACTAAATTTTTTGTTGAGCAATCAAACTCTAGCAATATTCCACATATTTTTTTATCAGCTATTAAAATATCATTGGGCCATTTTGACACTATAGAATTATTTTTGCTATCAAAACTTTCTATAGCCTGCCTTAGGGCTACGCTAACCACAAAGGAAAGCTGGCTATAGTCTAGATTGGCTTTGTCTGCCCTTATCAGCAGAGAAAAATACAGATTATTATTATTTTCACTATTCCACACCCTGCCGCCCTTGCCTCTGCCACTTTCCTGCTTTCTGGCCACAACAATTGTATTTTCTGAAAAGTTCTTAACAACATTCATGGTTGAATCAACAATATCATATTCAATTATGTTGTAATTTAGATAGTTTTCTTGATTGATTATTTGCATAAATTTTCTATATAGTCCATAAAAATATAAAATTTAATTGCTAAATCTCCACCACAATTTTCTACTTGTTTTGCATTTTTAACTGCATTTGAAAGTTTATCTTTTAATTTATCAAATAATGGTTGATCAATCTTTCCTTTTTTATAATTAAGTTTATAAATATCATTTAATTCTTTAATGATCTCATTAGAACTCTCATATACTTTACTGCTATTGGTAAAATGTGCCAATAGCCAACTTTCAAAGCATAGATTAAAATTTATTAGAATAATATTTTTATTTAAGGTTTGATTTAAAACTTCATCATATTCCTTTTTTCTATTTCCACAATTAGGCTTGCTCGCATCATAATCAAATTCACAAAAAATAATATCATATTTTTCTAATTCGTTTTCTGCTTCATCTACTATTTTTTCTGGATTACTATATTCTTTTGCTTGTTTTATCTCAACCAAAATTTCTTTTTCACTTCCAACTCTTTTGAGCTTTATAGTTTTATCTTTAATTCTTTCTCTGCTTCTTGTCTTCCTATCTATCGGAAAATCATTAAAATCCTTACTTTTAAGATAAAATTTTACATAATTATTAAAACTAACAGAATCCTCGCACAATACAAGAATATTTTGAGCTTTTAATTTAGCTTTTTTTCTCTTTTTCATGACTCTACCTTAAATAAAAATCTTCCATTATATTTCTAGCTCCAAAATACCCTTCGCGATATAACTTAACAATATTATCTCTCTTTTTAACACCATTAAAACATGTCAAAGGTATTAATTCTCCTTTATTGTTATTTTTTTGCATAAAATATATTTGGTCTCTTCTAAAAAGGTTATATTCTTTTTCCAACAAAATATCATTATGGGCAGTAAATATTAATTGAGCGTTTCCAGTATTAATATTATTGTCATGGAACATTTTCACTATTTCAATAAATAAATCTGGATGGATACTCTCGTCAAGTTCATCGACGAATAAAACACCACCATTTTTTAAAACTGTTAGGAACTCTCCTGCCAGATTAAACATTAATTGTGTTCCTTTACTTTCTTCTTCGCGCGGTATAATAATACCATTATCATACACATACATTCCATTTGAATAATTCTTAATCTTTGGATTTGCCTTTTGAATTATAGCAATTATGTTTTCTTTATTCTTGTTATTTTCATTTGTTGAATTTAATAAATTTAAAGTTATCTGACTATTGCAATTTGCAACAGTTCTTATTTTAATTCTGTTGAGAAAAAAAATGACAATATCATTAAAAAAATCGGTTTCAGCATTATTTACCACTTCAATAATAAATGGATTAACAAAACCCCTATTTTTCATTTTTATATAGCTTTCTGGCAAAAACTTTTTAAAAATTTTTTTCTCAAAAAAGTTTTTATTCTCACTTTCTGTATTTATTGAATAAATTTTTTTATCATCCTTTTCTAAACTTTCCGATACAATCCTTGTTTGATTAAAAGATAAGTTATATTTATAAAAAGAATTATTTAACAAAAACTCTATTTCATAATTTGTTGGTTTATTATCATTTTCTTTATCAAAAATAAATTTATAATATGGCAAAAACTCATTAGCTTGTCTAAAATAGGAAATAACACTCCAAAAATTGAAAACCGATTCCAAAAGTTTTGTTTTTCCACTAGCATTAGCCCCATAAATACAAATGCCCTTTAACAATTCTGGCACTTCTTTGTTGTTTGTTTGTATTAAATTTTCCAACAAATGTTTTGACGAATATTTTTTAATTGGTATCATATATAAAGTCTGTTTTTCTTTAAAGACTTTATAATTTTCTACACTATAACTAACAAGCATTTTAAACCTTAACCTTAATTTCTATAAAATTTTGACATTTTTTGTCAAAAAAGTCAAGTTTTATTTAAAAAAACTTTTTAAATTATGGAAGTCATTTTTTAATTTTTTCAAAGTCTTTTGAAAATTATCTGGCAACTCAGCCTTTATATTAGTATTCTTCCCATACAAATCTTTTATATTTATCCTATAGGAATGCAGATGCAGTCTATCGCCCAAGCCTTCAACAAAAGCCTTCTTCCCGCCATATTTTCCATCGCCGAGTATAGGATGTCCTATCTCCTTCATATGCACCCTAATCTGGTGCGTCCTGCCAGTCAATATTTTAACTTCCAATAGGCTAACGTCATATTTTTCCGAATATCCAAGAACTTTGTATAGGGTTACAGCCTCTTTGCCGTCAGTTTCATCCCTATACACCTTCTCAACGCCATTTTCAACTTTTTTTAACAATGGAAAGTTAATTTTTCCTTCATCTTTATTGAATTTTCCAACAACAACTGTAAGATAAATTTTTTCAAGCTTTTCATCCTTATCCTTGAAATATTCGGCTAATATTTCACTTGTTTTTTTGTCTCTTGCCAGTATTAAAGCACCACTTGTATCTTTATCTATTCTATGTACTAATTTTGGTGTTTCCTCTTTATCAAATTTTAAATATGGTAAAAAATCGTTAAGGCTTTTTTCTATTTTTGTTCCACTTTGCACAGCTAAACCAGACGGTTTATTTATAGCTAAAATATAATCGTCCTTATAAATTACACAGCTTTTGATTTTATTTATTTCGTTATCTGTAAATTTTAGTTCTTTCTTGCTTTTTACAATTTTTGGGGGTGAATTAAAAATTTTTAATATGAATTTGCTTAGCATTAGTTCGTCATCACTATACAGCGGATGGTTATTCTTAACTGTTTTACCGTTTACTAAAATATCTTTATTCCTCAGGGCCTTTTGGATTAAAACATTGTTTACATTTTTAAAAATACTAAATAAAAACTTATCAAGCCTTAATCCTTCATATTTTTTATCTATATTTACAATCTCATATCTACTGCTTTCCATCTTTTTTACATGCTGTTTCTAAAATTTCCAATCTCTTTGATAATAGCCTGATATCTTTTTTAACTTTTTCTGTAGAAAAAAGAACTTCAACATCATTTCTATTGACATTTACAACGCTTCTCCACATAATCACAACTATTGTTGTCAAACAAATAATTCCAATTGACAGTGATATAATCATCCACTTGGAAAGGTTTAAGTTCGCCTCCATTTCATCCTTAAAGTTATATATTTCGTTTAATTCCTTTCTATAGGCAATAAGTTTATTCTCAACTTGTTTATAGTGGTTATTTATAGCACTTCTATATCTATCCATTTGATATTGGGACTGATTTATTAGCTGCATAATTCTTTCTTTAACTTCTGGGTTTACATTTTCATCTCTTACAATGTCAGATATTGTAATCTCTTCAATTGGTTTTGAAAGTTTGTGGTTATCAATTATTTCAGCTACAGTTTTATCAATATCTGTAGTTATAATGCTATCTTGGCTTTGGACCATATTATTCTGTGAAACCAACTGCGATCCAACATCAGAAGCCCCATCTAAAGCAATTGTGTTAGCCGCTGCTGCATTAAAAATAAATGCAATAGCCAAATAAAAATTAACTCCAAAAAATATCATTAAAACACTTTTATATTTTTTCAACATAGATATATTAATAGTTGAGTCTATGTTATATTTAAAATAATTATTTTTAATATTCAAGTATTATATTCATAATTTGCTGTCAATCTCATAAATATTGCATATTGCGCTAACTTTTTCTTGATTTTTATCTTTCATATATTACTATTCTATTAAATAAATAATTTTATAAGTCAGACCATGATAGTTTGGACGCTAACTGATGACAGAATTGGCAGCAACAATCAATCTATCGCTGTTTCTGAAAAGTTGTCTCGGTACTACGTAATAAAAAAAATTGTTTATAATTCTTTCATAAAATTACCAAACTTTATACGTGGAAGTAGTTTAATTGGTGTAAATAAAGAAGCAAGCGATAATATTAAAACAGAACTCCCGGATATCGTTGTATGCGCCGGAAGGAGACTTTCAAGCGTTGCCCTAAACATTAAAAAGAGGTCAGGAGGACGAACATTTATAGTCAATATAATGAATCCAGACATTTCATTCAATAGGTCTGACCTAATAAT
>CALXSC010000105.1 GCA_944391025.1 uncultured Rickettsiales bacterium | reverse complement strand
TTAAACTATTTATTAAGTCTTAAGCCATATTGCTTGTATCACTTTTCCCAACTTTTACTTCATTATATTATAAAATAAAGACGGCACAATATACTTATATTGTTAGGCTTTATTTTATAATGTAATTTTGTAAAAACGAAAAACTGATGAAAGATAAAAGTGGATTAGCTATATATAATATAATTCAATATTTTTGCCTTGCTTTTACAATTTCAATTTTATTCTTTATGGCATTCTCCATATCTATACCAAGCCTTTCGCCTAAAAGAAACATGACTATCATCACATCAGCCCATTCATTAGCTAATTCATTGCTATTTTCTCTTAACTTTTCCTTACGACAAATTTTCAAATTTATAGTCTTTTACATTTCAATTGACTACTAGTGTTCGCTTTTACAAAAATATATTGGAAATTGTAGGCGAAGCAATATATAAATATTGCAAGACTAGAATTTCCAATATATTGAAGTAAAAGTTAGAATAATAGTAGTCTTATGATATTTTAATATTTAAAAACAGTTATTTTTTCATATGCAATTAAAATGTAAAAGACTATATCATAACTTCGCTTGCAAATTCGCCGCACTCCTCTAATAGTTTTGTTGATTGAGCCAATATTCTTTCTTTTGACGATGATAAATTATCAAGTTTTGTCAAATACTCATTTTCTTTTTTGACAAATTCAAAAATATCAGTAAAATTCAAACCATTGCCCATATTAAAATTCTAACTTAATTTTTCTGTTTCCAAATAATCAGGCACTTCTGTTTCCCAGCCTAATTCTTTTTGTATTTTTTCGGCTAAAGCTTCACTGGCACTGAGTTCGCCATGGGTTACAAATACCTTTTTAGGTTTGCCCGGCATGCTTTTTAACCACTCAATTATTTCACCAGCATCGGCATGGTCAGACATATTTGAAAGCTTTTCAATTTTCGCCCTTATATGAACCATTTCACCATGAATTTTAATTTCTTTTTTACCGTCCTGGAGGTCTCTTCCCCTAGTACCCTCAGCCTGATAGCCGGCAAAAACTATAGTGCTATTTGGCTTTGGACCATAGTTCGCTATGTGGTGCAGAACCCTTCCGCCGGTAGCCATACCGCTGGCAGAAATGATAATAGCCGGATCAGGATAGTTAAATATTCTTTTAGACTGCTCTCTGGTTATGCAGAATTTCGCAGATTTATATATATCCTGATATTCTTCCATGGTCAATTTATGCTCATCCTCATAGTCATCCGTAAGGGTTGTAACCTTTACAGACATAGGACTGTCTAAAAATACAGTTAGATCAGGAATTCTACCAGCATTTTTTAACTCATTTATATAATATAATATCTTTTGGGTTCTACCAACAGCAAAAGCCGGAATTATAATTTTTCCGCCTTTAGCAACTGTTTTATTTATAATTTCATCCAATTTTTCTTTAGGGTCAATATCGGAATGAAGCCTATCGCCGTATGTAGATTCTGTAACTATATAGTCAACTAATGGAATCTTATCTGGGTCATGTACTATAGGAGAGTTCGGTCTTCCCAAATCCCCAGAGAATAGAATGCTCTCATCTTTAGATTTAACTATAACGCTTCCTGCACCTATTATATGTCCAGCCCTTATATAGCTAAAGCTCAAATCGTCACTAATTTTAAATTCCTGATTGAAAGGAATGGTTTTAAAATATTTAAATGTAGCAACCGCATCTTTTTGTGTATATAGAGGCTTAGGATTCTTATGCTTAGAATATTTGTGTTTTTTCGCATATCTAGCATCCTCTTCCTGTAAAAATCCAGAATCTGGAAGTAATATTTTACAGAGGTCATAGGTTGCATCAGTACAATATATTTTACCCTTAAAGCCATTTTTTACAAGCAAAGGCAAATAACCGCTATGGTCTAAATGCGCATGGGTTAGAATAACAGCGTCAATATTCCTTGGATGAATAGGCAGTTCATTCCAGTTTCTCCTTCTTAATTCATAGAGCCCCTGGAACAATCCACAATCAACCAGAACCTTAGTTTTGCCAATTTCTAATAAATATTTTGAACCTGTAACAGTCCTTGTTGCCCCCAAAAATGTTATTTGAAAGGCACCTATCGTTTTTTTAGGCGGCGCACCTGTAAATATATCCCTTGAAAAATTATACTTTAATTTTTCAAGCATTGATAGATTTTTATATTCTTTCAAATACTTAGCTTCCTTTTTAGACATAAAGTTACTTTTATTTAAAAAACTCAATGTTAATTATATTAAACCCAAAATATTAATTGTAAATACTTAATAACAAAAAGTTGAAAAAAATATAAAAAAATGTGGAAAATATTCCACATTTTTAAAACCTATTTTTTAACTATTTTTAGGCTTTTTACTTCAATTTCATCAGGTTCAAACATATTTTTATCATACTCACCATATATTTGAACTAATGTCTTTTCATTAACCCCCTCTAGCATATAGTTTATTTTATGGTCTATATCCAGCTGTATTTCGCCCGTAGAATCTCTAAATAAATATGTTTCACCTCTAATTTTTTTTACTATATAGCCCTCTAAAATCACATAGTCATCATCATGAACTGGTTTTAGCTGATTAACTGTAAGTTTTTGAGCTCCAACATATGGGCTATTGGGGTCAGATGCAAAAGAATTAGCATAGGCATCATCAGAAGGTCCCTGGTAGTGATCTCTTGCATTTACATTAATACTAAAAATAGTTAATAATAGAAAAAATATATATAAAAAACTTTTTTTCATACTAAAAATTATTTATTAATAAAATTATATTCAATAGTATTTTCCTAAAAAATAAAAGTCAATAAGATAAAAAACTTAAATTAAAAAACGAAATTATTACTTTCTAAAGAAAAGTACAAAAATATTTTCTACTAAAAATTTCCAATTCCACCAAATTAATAGGCAAAAGACATAGAACATTAAAAAATATGGAGAAAAAAACTTTTTCATAGATACAGTTTCATTACTCTATTAATATATACTTCAATTAGAGTACAATTATTTTAAAAATCAAATAAAAAGTTATCTAGACACTGTCAACAAACTCTTTCGTAGTTTAAAGTCGCTTTTACAAAGAAATACAAGGAGTGGATAAAATTTTTTTTTGATGGTGTATACTTATACATTGATAAAAAAATTTTTCTATAGGACTCTCGTAAACTACGGTTTCTAGAAACATATCCTGAAGAATCAATTATATAGTCATCGCCGAATAATGATATATTAACAAAAGCATGTCTATTGGATGAGGCATTCGTTATTTTTATATTATCCCTACTGAATTCTGCAGTATCAACGGACGATTCCGTTTTATAATTTTTAAGCGATACCTTTCCATCCAAGCCCCTGTCAGCCATCAGGCAATATAAATATCCGCCATATATAGTTGAATTCATTCCTTCTGCATCTATTTTGCTTAATGAATATTTTTTAATTGTCTGATAGAAAATATCCTTTGCCTCATTCTTTTCGTCCTCCGATAAATCTTCATATCTTTTATCATTAAACATAAAGGATGTAATAATTCCATCTCTGCAGCTCAATTTTATTTTATTTCCGCTTACTGAATCATCAATTGTAATTGAATTAATAAATTTAGATATAGTTATAGACCTTTTTAAAACGCCGCTATTACTATAAAGCTTATAACCAATCATATTAAAAGGCGAGAGCCCACCAAATTTTGGCTTAAAAATTAATCTTCCATCCCTATTATATATATAATTATTATGAAACGAATCATGGAAAGTAGTAAAAGCACCGCCATTTGATATCTTTATTTTACTTCCATTTGAATCATATTCATAATATACATCGCCTTCAGTACATGCTATCTTTTTGCCATTGTCATTATATGTTGTAGCTTTAGCAGGTTCATCAGAATGGCCTTCAAATAAAAGGATTCTCCTGACTACGTTGCCATCATAAATCACATGTTTCCTAGTTATATTCCTTTTATAGATTTCTGACCTTAGCTGTCCTTCTTCATCAAAAAATGAAACTTTCTTTTCATATAAATGCGCACCATCAGAGTCCGATAGCTTTTTATTATAATTATAATATGTAGTAGAAATTTTTCTATCATTTCCATCAAAAATAGTCTTTTCCTTTCTCAGTTCTCTTTCATTAGCATCCAAGAACCTTAATATCTCGTAATTTCCCTTCTTAATATTTTCTTTAACTCTAGTTCTTTCAATAGTTAGACCATTATCGCCCTGTGAAATAGTAATATTTTTTTCTCCAGTAACCTTCTTAAAAAAAGGAACCCTCTTTTTATAGTTATATGCTTTTGTCCATCTAGAGAAACACTTTCTATTTCCGTAGTAAATAGACCCATATCTATAATATAATCAACTAATTATATATTTATTATACGATTATTTTAAAGCGAATGTAATACGAAAAAATGTAATTATATCTAAACATTAAATTAGCGGAGCAAACACAATGCTCAATGCCATAATAACACCGTTCGTTTAAAAGGCAATATTAAAAATAAAGGGCAAATAAATTGCCCTTCAAAATATATTTATTCAGATGCTTCCTCTTCTTCCGATTCAATTCTGGCAACGGAAACAACCTTTTCATTATCTGCCGCCCTCATAAGCGTAACACCCTGGGTATTTCTACCTGATATTCTAATATCCTTTACTCTAGTTCTAATTACAGTTCCCTTATCGCTTATCATAATAATTTCCTTATTATTATCAATTGGGAAACTTGCAACAACGTTGCCATTTCTCTTGGAAGTAATGATATTTGTAATACCACTGCCGCCCCTATTCGTTACTCTGTATTCATAGGAAGAAGTCCTCTTTCCAAAGCCATTCTCTGTAATAGTCAAGATTAATTCCTCACTCTTAGCCATAGCCTTAATCTTTTCCTTAGACAGAACAGCCAATATGTCGTCCGGTATCTTAACTGGCAATGGTTCATCAACATTAGTCAAGAGATTATCCTCATCCTTTGGCATATTATAGATTTCATTTAGCTTCTTTCTAACTTCTAAATCTATTTTTAAATAATTTTCTCTGTCTTCAATAGATTCAGCTTCACTACTTTTTAATATAGATAATGAAATTACTTCGTTATATGGATCTAATTTAATACCTCTAACACCGGTTGAATTTCTGCTCTGGAATACCCTAAGTTTTTCCAATGGGAACCTTATACATTTTCCAGCTTTTGAAGATAGCAATATATCGCTATTATCATCACAGATCGCAACACCGACTAATTTTTGACCTTCTTCAAGCTTCATGGCAATTTTGCCATTGCTTTGAATATTTTCAAAGTCAGCCATTGAATTTCTTCTAACATCACCCGTATTCGTTGCGAATAGAATATTTTTCTTTAGCCATTCCTCTTTTTCACCCAAAAGCGGAAGCACCGTAGAAATTACCTCATCCTGTTCAAGAGGCAAAATATTAACAACCGCCCTGCCCTTTGACTGATTATTTCCTAATGGCAATTTATAAGTTTTCATCCTGTAAACTTTACCTTTACTAGAAAAGAATAAAATTGGTGTGTGAGTATTTACAACAAATACATCAGTTGTGTAATCCTCATCATGTACTGTTATAGCGCTCTTACCCTTGCCGCCCCTATTTTGTGCTTTATATGATGATAATGGAACCCTCTTAATATAACCATTCATAGTTGTAATAACAACCATATCTTCTTTTGGCATTAAATCTTCAACATCAACATCACTTTCAGCATCAGTAATAATACTTCTTCTTGGAGTTGCAAACTCGTTTTTAACTTGCAATAACTCTTCTCTAACAATTTTAGTTAATTCAATAGGATCAGATAAAATTTTTAAATATTCTTGAATTTCATCCGACAATTCTTTTAATTCATTATCAATTTTTTCACTTTCAAGTCCTGTCAATTTAGATAATTTCATATCAAGAATTGCTCTTGCTTGTGCATCAGTGAAATAAAATCTTCCATTTTCAATTCTATTTCCTCTGTCTTGAATAAGATTAATTAAAGCTTCAACAACACTAGCATCCCAATCTCTTTTCATTAACTCTATTCTAGCTTCTGTTGTATCTTTTGCAGATTTAATCAAAGCAATAACTTCATCAATTTCATTTACTGCAACTCTCAACCCAATCAATATATGAGCTCTGTCTCTTGCTTTTGCTAATAAAAATTCTGTTCTTCTTGTAACAACATCTTTTCTAAATTTTGTAAAGATTTTTATAATATCTAAAACACCTAAACTTTCAGGTTTTCCATTATTCAAAGCTAAAATATTTGCTGGAAAATTACATTGCAATTCTGTATAACTATACATTTGACTTAAAATCACTTCTGCATTTCCATTTCTATTAACTTCAACAACAATTCTAATACCTTCTTTACTAGATTCGTCCCTTAAATCAGAAATACCTTCAATTTTCTTTTCTTTAACTAATTCAGCAATTTTTTCAACCAATTTAGCTTTATTTACTTGATAAGGAATTGATGAAATTACTATTTGAGATTTTCCACTTTTTGATTCTTCAATTTTAGCTTCACCTCTCATAACTATACTACCTCTACCATTTCTAACAACACTAGCATAGCCACTTCTTCCCATAATTAAGCCACCTGTTGGAAAATCAGGACCTGGAATAATTTGCAACAATTCTTCATATGTTAATTCTGGATTATCAATATAAGCAACAACTCCATCAATAACTTCTCCTAAATTATGTGGTGGAACATTTGTAGCCATACCAACAGCAATACCACTACTTCCATTAACCAATAAATTTGGAAATCTAGCTGGCAATACATTTGGCTCCCTCTCATTTCCATCATAGTTTGGAGAAAAATCAACAGTGTCTTTATCTAAATCATCAGTCATTATATGCGCAAGTTTTTCCATCCTTGCCTCTGTATACCTCATAGCAGCAGCAGGATCATCATCAATAGAACCGAAATTTCCTTGCCCATCAATTAAAGGTGCAGACATAGAAAAATCTTGTGCCATTCTAACCAATGCTTCATAAATAGAACTATCACCATGTGGGTGATATTTACCCATAACATCACCGACAATTCTAGCACATTTCTTAAATGGTTTATTATAGTCATAATGATTCTCATACATAGAATATAAAATTCTTCTGTGAACCGGTTTTAAGCCATCATTTACATCTGGAATAGCCCTTGAAATGATAACACTCATTGCATAATCCAAATAGGATTTTTTCATTTCCGTAGAAATCTCAACATCAACTATATCGCCGTGATTAAATTCTTTTTCCATTACTTTTCTTTTTTGTTATTTTTAATATGTCAGCTAACTAAATATAATATTCCTTAATATTTTTAATTCAAGGAAAATCTGTCAAAAGTTATAAAAAATAATAAACGAAAGATAAAATTATAATTGCCAATCCATCCTTATAAGTAAATATATAAAAGACTATTAGTCTTTAGTTATTACAACTTTTGAACTTCCGGTATTTATCATAGCCCTAATTCTATCTTCATCACCAGAAATATGACGGTCCGCAGATCTAGGAGAGGCGGCAGCACTTGCAGTAGAATCGCCCCTATCTACAGAAGCTCCATGTCCAAAATCTTTTGCTTCAGATTCTAATGATAATTCTTCAACCAGCCTTGTTCTATGTCTGGCAGAAATACCATGCAATTCCAAAGCATCGCTAACTGTAGACTTTGGCACAAGCACGTCAATATTTAATTCAAAAAATTCATTTAGTGCGCTATTGGAATTTATTACATCATCGCTAATAGCCAAATAATGCCTATCTCCAAGTTTCAGAAGTTTAGAAATATTATTTATCAATCTAGTTTCTAAAGCCGCAAGATGTTCCGCATCTCCAAGTCTGCAATCATATTCGGACAAATCCGATTTACCGTCCATAATCCTATTCAATATTAAAAGTTCATCCATAGATTTTTTTAATTCCGACGCTATTGTTGAGATCATAGTCTTCATAATTTCGTTTCTTATCACAGTTCTTGAATCATTGACTTTGGCAGCTGACGGCGAAAGCGCAACAAAATGCGAAGGTCCACCAATTTCCAAAAGACATGATCCAATAGAAAAATCAACAATCTGATAGTAGCCCAAAATTGCAGCAGCGCTATTTTTTTCGTGGACATCATCTTGAAATCCAAACAAAAACTCTGATTCAATAGAATCAATTATTGATTCCGCATTGCTTGGAAATTTGGTACGTATAAATTCAATAAGTTTGCTGTAAAATTTAAACCCTAATGTTTCACAGGAATCGCTCGTTAAGGTTTGAACAGTATACTGCCCTATTAATTTGTTGACAAAACAATCATTTTCTAAAAAAAGCTTCACATTGCCAATATGGCATACATCATATAAAAATACTAAATTTTTAATTAGAGAAAATTTTAATATTTCATTAGCGCCAGCAAGTCTGTCAGGCTCAGCAGCAATTGAATTTAACAATTCAATAACATTTTTTATAATTCCATCATATAAAAATAAACTCCCAGGTTTTTCACTGAGAGTTTTTGGATAATCATATAAAAATGAAGTAATTAAAGTGTCAATTAGCGCCAGTCTATCTTCATAACCAGATGGGCGTCCCATGCCAATTTCGTAAGCAATAGGTCCGCTAAGGCTTTTTAAAAAACCCGGCGCCTGGTTGCCTCCAAGCCTATTTATATTTTTTAAAATTCTAATTGAACTATTGTCAAGTCCAGCCAAACGAACACAATACAAAAAATCAATAATACTATCGTCCGCTTGGGTTCTAGAACCAAGACTTTCAATACTGGTTTTGAATTCAAGCAAATTTTTTTCAAGCAAAGCGCTACATGACTTAACTTCTCTATGATATTTAACCAATAAATTCTTAATTTGCTCATAGACAATTTTTTGTTCTCTAATTTCACTTTGACTAAAATTAGCAGCACCTATTAATTTAGAAATAAAACCATCAGAAAATTCAGGTATTTTAAAATCAAATAATTCACTGAGCAATATTTGTATTTTTGCTGATATAGCTTCCAATTCTCCAGATTTTGAATCTATATCCTCCTGACTTTTGACATCTAAAAATATTATTTTCTTCTCCAAAAGGGAAGATGATATTTCATTTAAAAGTTTAAAAATATTGTTTTTATTTCTAAAGTCAGAATCCAAAAAAATATACTCATCAAACAGCTTTAAAAGTCTTTCTGCAACAAATTCGGTTTTCCTTTGATTTGTTGGTATTTTTGATGGCCTTGGCTGTTCAAAACCTTCATGTCTGCAATCGCTTTTCCTCCCGGGTGCTCTTCTTTTTCTTGTATGTTCAAACTCTTCAATTGTAGACCCAAAACTTAAAGATTTTTCTATTAAATCTTTGCTTTGACCAGATAATGCCTTTGTTTTTGCTGTGTCCATATTATAAAGCAAAATTATCTCCACCCAGATAATAAAAGCTATAAAATATTTTGCAACACTTTTTAACTATCTTTTAATAAAACCTTGTTTTTTAATTATTATTATAATAATTTTTAGTTATTGAACATTTATATTGATTTGCAAAAAAAATTTTTTTATTTTGTTTTATTCTATCTTTTTACATTCACCCTATTCGCAGAAGAAGAGGTTGTTGATAGAACTATCATAAAATCAAATAGGATGAATAAGGGCCAAGATAACATAATAAAGGCCATAGGTGATGTTGAGATAAGGAAAGGAAATAAAATATTTAATGCAAATGAGGTAGAATATAATCAGGAAACTAAAATAATAAAGGCAAACTCCGATGTAAGAGTTTTTAACGAAAAAGAAAATAATATATTCTTCTCAAAAACAGCAGAAATGACGGATGACTTTTTAAAGGCCGATTTCTACGATGGAATAATAGTCTTCAAAAATGGTTCAACAATTACAAGCTCCCATATTACAAAAATAAATGAATCAAGACTTCTAATTGATAAAAGCGACTATTCCATATGCCCAACAGATAGATTTGACGAGAATTTAACCTACGAGCAAATAATGTCGGAACTAGATAATGAGAAAACGCCTCTCTTTAGATTAAAAAGCTCAACAGTAAATGCAAATCCAGAAAAAAAACAATTATCACTTTGGGGGACATCAGTATGGTTTTGGAAAATACCGATTTTCTACATACCATATCTAAAAACTGGATTAGCCTTTCAAGAGAAGCTAAATGGATTCGGTATGCCTGAGCTGGAAAATACAAGCCACTATGGATATGGACTGTACATACCATACAACATAACAACAGAACAGCAAAAATTAACTCTAACTCCAAAAATATATGAAAAAGGCAACTACCAATTAAATACAAAATACAGGGCTAAATCTTTAGAGCCAGACAAATGGACAATGAATTTTCAAGGCGACATAACAAATGACAAGGGTGAATCTAAAAATTTAACAAATGCCATCGGAATAACAGAAGAGGAAGAAGGCGATTATAAAAATTGGAGAGGATATGCAGCCCTAAATGGACATTACAATTTTAATCAACTTTGGACATTTGAGGCTAATTCAGTGATAGCTAGCGACAGATATTATCTCAGAGACTACTACCAGAACGGTATTTCATACATAGAGTCAAATTTCAGATTTACAAGAATAAATATGGAAGAAAAGGATAATTTCAACTATTTTCAATTTTCCAATCTATTCTACCAGGAATTACTGGAAGAAAACCTGGTATATGATGCACCAAGATATGCGCCTGTAACAAATTTAAATTTGCAAAACACAATTTTAAAAAATAACTATAATAATCTATTTTATAAAATACAATTAAATACAACAAACCTATATAGAAAAACCGGCGTAGAATATAACAGAATAACAGTAACTCCAAGTCTAAATAATACTTTAAATACAAATTTTGGTACAATAAATGCAAATCTTGAGCTAAGGGGCGATTTGTATATATTAAATGAAGTAGGATACAAGACTGGAAAATATGACGGGACAGAAAGCAGGCTTCTACCGCAGGTTAATATAGAATGGAGAAAAACATTTGTTTCACAAAATACAACATTTCAACCAATACTAAAATATTCAGGAAGCATAAACTCAGAAAGTTTAGAAAAAAAAGTACCTAATGAAGACAGTATGCCACAGGGAATTAGCTTTGAAAATATTTTTTCAAACAATAGATTTGTTGGATATGATAGACAGGAATTTGGCAATAGAATAACGTATGGTTTTGAAGGCACACTATTTAACAATATTGGATTTGGTCTAGCACAGGGATATAGAGACAACATAGATAAAGATGACGAAAGGCTGATTGGATTTGAGGAAAGCGTTTCAGATATAGTTGGATACATATCCCTCATATTAAATGACTATTTTGATGTAAATTATAGATTTTTAACAGATAAAGACAACTTTAATTTTAAAAAGAATGAACTTACACTTAATTTTAATATAGATTGGCTAAATGTATATGCTACATACATAGGCATGGATAAAAACCTATTATATGAGGAAGAACAGAAACAAATAAATTCAGGCTTTATATTAACCATATTTGGAAAATGGAAATTAGCCCTTTCTGGAATTTTAGATATAGAAAATGACAATAGACTTTTAGAGACTAAGGCTGGACTAATATATGACGGCGGATGCACTACATGGGAATTAAGCTATACAAAATATAATCCGCTTAGTGAAACAGATAAGAATACATCAATAAGCTTTAATTTTTCAATTAAATTTCTTTAAAATTAATAGACATTAGTTACAATATGACCAAAACCGCTATAGGGCTTTTTCTCAGCGATTGCCTCAAATCATACAATCCGACAGCACACAAATATCAGTCGCAGCAAGCACAACTCGCCAGCTCCCGCAACTCCCCTCAGCTAATCCAATCACCGTCTCCCAATAAAAAACTATTTGTCAAATACTACACTATTGTTATTATCAGTGTATATTTTATTTGTCCTAAACTCTCCATTATAGTAGGCATAAATTATATTAGCGTAAAACACTTCATCGCCAATGCGCCAAGGATTGAAATCTTGAACAACCTGTCTTTGTAGATTAGAAAATACACTTCTTAAAGTATTGTCAACTATAACAGAAAAATTATCCTTAAAATCAGGCGAAGCTATTATATTGGCAACCATCATTCCATTATCTTTCAATTTATCTTTAACGTCTATAAAATATTCAGCAGTAATAAGGTGCGTAGGGATATCATACGCATTTGAATAGGTATCCAAAATTATTAAATCATATTTTTTATTTGTATTTTTAATAAAAATTCTCGCATCCCTTACAACAAACTTTTTATTATTGCCCAAACCTTTTTCTAAAAAATACTTTTCCGATATTTCCAAAAGCGATTCGTCTATATCAACATAGGTATAATTATTAAAACTATCATTAATGCCAATAGTAAATCCGCCTGCGCCCAAAATCAATATATCCTTAGGCTTATCATTTGGCAATGTTGAAATAAAATTATTATCAATATATTTCACATATTCAAACATCAATTCTTTATTATTGGATACCTTTGATGAAGGTGAGTTGTTAACTATCATAAGCTTTGAATCTCCTCCATCAACATCAACAACCTTAACCGTTGAATATTCATTGTTAGACAAGATTCCCATCTTTCTTTCAACTACTGAATTATTAAACATAAATGTTAGCACAATAAATAAAAAACACGCGATATATATTTCAATTCGGCTTCTTTTATTTAGAATCAATATAGCGACAGTTATTAAACATATATTGAACATAACGGCATAATTTACCCCAAAAAACGGCATAATAAATAGTGTTGTCAAAATTGATCCAGCAAAAGAGCCTATAGTTCCATAGAACAACATCTGACCCGTAGTCTTGCCAGAAATATTCTTAGAAAAATAATTGCTTACCAACGGAGTCGTCTGTGCCAATAGATATGATGGAACAGCCAAAAGCAGCAACGAAAATGCAAATGCCTGACCTATCCTATTCGTTAGCCCAACATATTCAAATAATTTAAAGTAATATTGTAAAAACACATAGGAAGTACCTATAAAAATAAAGACTGTTGAAATAACAAAATTCCTTAAAATTCTTTCCCTTATGCTAGTTTTTTTAATATCAATCTTCCCGCTCATATAGTATCCAATAGACAAAAATATCAGAACAACACCTATGATTATAGAGGCTATTATAGTATCATTTCCAAGATATGGAATAACCTGCCTCATAGCCAATAATTCTAACGCCAAACTAACATAGCCGCTTATCAAAATAACTACAAAAAGAAATAAAGATATTTTTTTGTTCATAATAGAAAATATTTTTCAATTATGTCTATTTATAAAGATTATATTATAAGTTGTCAAATATTTTCTATTTTTGGATTTTTTATTTTATTCTATAAATTATATTATTGCATTTGCTATTAGCATCATAATCACTTCTGCCATTTCCACATTTGCCCCTCATATTTCCAGAGTTATAAATGCCATCATCAATTTTTTCATCAATACTCTTAACAGTTTTTGCCTCAATTTCATTTGATAATTCCAATAATAGAACATAATTTCCAGCGTTTGAATTATTAATCCAACAATAGTCTTTTCCGTCATCACACGCAGTATAATTATCAGAAAAACTTGTAAGTGCAAAATACCCATCTTTAAAATTCTTAGAATATGGATAACCCTTGCCAACAACAGTAATATTATCCTTATCAGGAGCAAAATCAATTATTTTCTCCAAATATAGGTCAACAAACGGACCAGAATACTGGTTAGGTTTAGTTGAGGCTGTATTGTAAGGTGCAGAAAAGCTTGAGGTTGAATAGGTTTCAGCTGTACAGCCAAGCCTCCAAGTTCCATTGATAACTATACACGGACCGCTATAGCCATCATTATTCAAATCACCAGGTAGTCTACCCCTAGCCGCAATAAACGAATATGTAGCTTGCTTATATGAGTTTAACTCATTTATAAAAGACCTAATTTTGGCTGATTTTATAAGACTAGCCCCGCCTGTTACGCCCGCAACAAGTAATCCTATTATAATTAATATTATTGAGAGCTCAATCAGGGAGAAAGCAAAATTATTATTCTTTAGTTTATTAAACCACAAAGATATTTTTGCGTTTTTTAATAATTCAACCCCCCCCCCGATTTTTGAGATAAATTTTATTTTTCATACTTTGTTATATTATTAATAAACATAGATAAAAGTATATTTATTTAATATAAAGTCAAGAATTTAAATTATAAGGCAAACATGATTTCGCTACATTTTTTATCACCACCAATAGCCGCATCATAAGAATTACTACTACAATACCCTCTTAGCTTTCCATAATTATATTCGCCATCATCAATTTTTTTATCAAGCTGCTTCAATAATTTTGGTTCATAGCCTTTAGTAGCGCTAGCTCCATAATATATTCCCCTTATTATGCCATTTGTAGCATATTTTTCTGGTATATTTAAACACCAGCCTGCAGTACAAGACCCACTCCAAAAATAATAATAGACATCTTTTAATATTTTTGAATATGGAACACCCAATGTTGTACTTGTTGGCGGAGTATATGAATTTCCTCTTGGTTCAAAGTCTATAATTTTTTCTAAATATAATTCAGCAAATGGCGCGCTATAGTCATTTGGGATTGGATAGACACTTCCATCATATGGAGCAGAAAAATGACCAGTGTACGTATTTTTTGAACCGCTGCCATTTCTTCCAAGATTATTGACATCTCCCGGCAGTCTATCTTTAGCCGTTCTAAATGAAAAAGTTGCCTGCTTTAATCTACTTAATTCATTTATAAAAGCTCTCTGTCTAGCGCTTTCAATAAGTGATTTTCCACCTGTCACACCCGCAACAAGCAATCCTATTATTATTAATACTATTGATAGTTCTATTAGAGAGAAAGCTAAAGCTTTTGATATTTTTTTATTTTGATTATTTTTTGGGTTTTTTAAGTTATTAACCACCACCCCCCAAATTTTAGAGAATTTTTTCATAATTTAATATTGGTTATCACATGAAAAATAATTTATATTTATTTATAAAAAAGTCAATAATTTATTTTAAATAATTGATAGACAATATAAGCGAATTGCCAATAATTTTTTCATATTTAAACAAGATTACTATCTATATATAAATCTAAAAAAAAGTAGGGAAAATATCCCTACTCTTTAAAATAGCCATTTGTTTGCTATTATGCTTCTTCCTGTTCCAATTCCTTATTTTCTTCCTTTTTAAGTTTTTCAATTAAAAGACCAGTACCAGCAGGAATCAATCCACCAAGAATAATATTTTCCTTTAAGCCTTTTAGTCTGTCAACTCTTCCTTGAACGGCAGAATCGGTTAAAACTCTTGTTGTTTCTTGGAAAGATGCAGCAGATATAAATGATTTTGTCTGAAGAGAAGCTCTGGTTAAACCAAGCAGAACAGCTTCAACTTTAGCAGGAGCTAGGCCTTCAGCAATAGCTTTCCTATTGATTTCTTCAAAATCATCCTTATCCAAATGCTCGCCAACTATTAAAGAAGTTTCTCCAGAGTCAATAACCTCAACCTTCTTCAACATCATGCTCAAAATAACTTCAATATGTTTATCGGCAATATTTAT
>CALXSC010000104.1 GCA_944391025.1 uncultured Rickettsiales bacterium | reverse complement strand
ACTGTATTTTGTTTTACTATTTCCAATATTTTATTTAAGTCATATTTTTCTGTAAATCTTATATCTAATGTATCCTCAGCCTCGTCTGCTATTGCATTGTCCGCACTGCCACCTTTTATTATTCCGACGTGCATTGTTGTAATCCACTTGTCATTTGGTTCATTTTTTTCTGAGTAATATGGAAATACTTTTCTTAAATTTACTATTGTATTTATAAGGTTTTCATTTGCATCAACACCTAGCCAAGGTTTTGAACCATGGGCAGATTTTCCATGTGATTTTAATTTTATAAAGGCTGCCCCCTTTGATTTTTGAATTATCCTATTTATTATGGTTCCAGCATCCCCATCCAGTAAAATTCTAGTCTTTAGCTTTAAATCATTTGACCAATGTCCAGCGCCATTTGTACCGCCGCTTTCTTCATCGCTTACTATTAGTGTTCCATATTTTATTGGAATATTATTTTCTATAATATATTCCAATGTTTTTATTGAGGCTGCAACTGATGCCTTCATGTCGGATGCGCCCCTTCCATACATTATATTGTTCTCAACCCTAGGCTCAAACATTTTGTTGTCATTTACAGGAACAACATCTATATGGCCTACATCTAATACATCAAATTCAAGTGTTTCTACATTTGATAGGAGTACGGATGGCAGACCATTTTTTTCAGATTTCTTTACAAAAACTTTGGGATTGCCTTTGAAATAGTTTATGCAATAATCTATACAATCATTTATTGCGCCATTATTTCCTGTGCATGAAGGAAATCTTATTAGGGCTTTTGTTAATTCTACTAAATCCATAGTCTACTCCTGATGTTATACTATAGTTAAGCCTATTCTCCCTTTCAGGCTTTGTCAATATTTTTATTGCAAATATTGCTAAATAGTATACAGCCCTATAGGAAGCTATATCTAACTAAGGCTGTTTTCTCTTTGTCTCTTTCAAGATGCCGTTGAAGCAGCTGCCTGTCCAAAAAAGGACTTGGCTGCACGCAAAACCTAGCAAATGGAGTATGAGGTCTTTTGCCTGGCAGCCTTTCTATATCCATAGACACTGACATTTCCGTAATTTTTGGGTCCTCTCCATATCCAGCACCCATTGAGGCTTCTGCCATGCTCTTTGCATATTCCAATATGCGGCTAACCTTAGGCTGTGGTATTAGCGCAGAATCAAATCTATTGCAACCATCAAAGCATATATCTTGGCTTTCAACCTTTCCATCAACAACAGTTCCATTTTTTGTAAGAAATTGAAGTCTTTCAAATACATCCGGATTTATACATTGTTCAGGGGGAAGCCCTTTTATACTGCTTTCAACAAAATCATGCAGCAGTTCAAACCATGCCTTTAAAGTTTCTGGATTTGTTGTTGCTGGAAAACTTCTAAACTCAATATTTGTTGAAAATGGCGCCAATGATAGATATTTTCCGCCAACCATTAGGGTATCTTTTAACTCTTCATAGCTTGATGATGACTCAATTAGACCCATTATGAAATCTTTATCGCCCTTAACATATGTCTGGTATGGCTGTCCTGAATACCACGAATTATCGCCTCTTCTATATATTGGCAATATTGACTCTATTTTCTCCTGCAATAAAATATAATTTATAAATATTCTTTTTATAGCTTCAATCTTTTCTTTAGCCAATATATCAGAATCACTTTCATTTGGCAACAAATCTTCTATAGATATATGCAAATGGGTTCCAGAATCCTCCCTCACCAATCCACCGCCATTTTTATCTAAAAATTGGCACAGCATATCCGTATTCTCCTTTAATTCTGCTAATCCGTTCCTGCATACCGGCGAAGAATATTCAAATGCCAGATAGCCAGGATATCTTATATTTGAGGCATCCCTAGTAACAGTACCGTGTTCTATTACCTCATCTGGATTAAGCGAAACTTTTCTTAGGGTTTCACTGCTATCCCTTTTAAACATTTTAAATACCTCCTGAAGCATTATTTCTTCAGAATTTGGATATGCCGCCAAAACGTCAGCTGACCCATGCTTTACTTGGCATTCTAATTCAAAACCCATGCTCCTGTTTTTTTGTAGAGTTAATAGTGCAGGTTCGGCAGTACCGGCTTGATATTTTGATCTTACATTTTTGCCTAAATCAGAAATGGATTTTACCATTTCCCTAACCTCTTGGGTTTCTGCACTATATAGATATGGTGAAAAGTCAAGATCAATTGCTTTTTTTATAAAAGCTCTTAATCCGCTTCTTATTTCATTTATATCTTTTCCTCTGCACCATTTCAAAGTATTGTTTATAAAGTTTAGCAGCCATAGCTGCCCCTTCTGCATAAATAGCATTTGCGGACTACGGTATGGCCAATCACCAAATAATTTTTCATTAGGTTTCAACTGGCGTTCATTTCCAAAACAAAATGCAAAATCTGCAATTTTAAAAGCTACCATATCAAGCTGTTCACCAATAGCCTTATCAAATCCTAATTTTTGAATTATTCTTGTAAAAGAAAATTTTTTTGCAGTTTTTGAAAAACTCTTTTTACCACTAAAAAAAGCGCCTAGATCTCTTGTTTCCGATATTATTTCATAAAATAATTGATGGCACATAAATTCCAACCTTTCATTAGCCACTGGAATATCAAGTAACTTTTTAAAATTTCTTTCAAGAATATCCACTAGGTCATCAACATTAGTATCATATCTAGCCGCAAGATGTAAATCTTTTAATGGCAATATTGTATGCATAATTATTTTAATATTTATTACGGTATAATATAATAATTTATTTTTAAAAAAATTGCAAGTCTATTTATAATTATTTTTAATGATTATTTTATTTAGCGGTTGGGCGGCCGCAGGGCTTTTAAATAACCATTCACAAAATCATTAACGACAGCCGCCAACAACCAGTAGCTCCCGCTGCATCTCTACTTGATAAACCCATATAGTCGCCCTACCAGTGCTACAATAGCCAAAGGTATTCTAACAATGTAAAATTACTATAAATAGAACTTGTAAAATATAAAAATATTATAATAATAAAAGTATTCAAATAATTATAATTATATGTTTAACTTTGACAGAAATGATTGGACGAGTTTAGTATATAACCTAATATTTTTAGGTATTTTGCTATCAAGCTTCTTTATAAGAACCACAACTGACCGTGGAAACAAACTAAAACAATTGGCAATTTGGCTAGCCATAATTTTTGTTGGAGTGATTATATACAATAACAAACATTTATTAAGAAATTTTGTGCCATACGTTGCAAGTAATGTTGGAGAGAATACTTTGGAAATTCAAAAATCAAGCGATAAACATTTCTACATAACTCTTAAACTAAATGGAAAAAATGTTCTATTCCTGATAGATACAGGGGCCACTACCACAAGTCTTACAATGAAAGATGCCGAACGAATAGGGATTGATACATCAAACCTGAAATTTAACCAAATGGTTAGCACTGCTAATGGCATAGCCTATAATGCAAGTGCGGAAGTTAAGGATGTAGAGCTTGATAGATATTCAATTGGTCCAATGTGGGTATTGGTCAGCAAGGATCTAGATGGCAATTCTCTTCTTGGAATGAATTTTTTGAACAGACTAAAGGGTTATGACATAAGAAAAGACAGGATGATTTTATATTATTAAATTTCAGTTTATATAATAGTGAAACTTTAATAAAAACCTAAAGCCAGTTATAACTAAATCGCGTATAATACAGGAATTAATTAGTTCATAAAATACCGCCGAAAGGGATGGAAAGTAGTACAATGAGACCTTTTTGATAAAGGTGGGTACCGTGTTAATGACGCAATTGTCACCAGAGACGGCCTCCCGTATTTTAATTGTTGCCTCGGGTGTATAATCTAAATCCCTGTCCCTTTTAGCAGTATTTTAATTTTATATATTATTAATATTATTTGCAAGTTTTTCAACAAATTTTATTATCTCATCAATAAACTTAATGGTTTCCTCGTTTGTTTTTTTGTTGTCTTCTATAATTTTGAGGATATTTTCATCGGTTATAGCAGGATTTTTATCTTCCTTTATATTTTCCGTTTCGTGTTCAAGTATTATGCTGGCTAATATTAATTGCGAATCTAGAGTATCGCCATTCTGCAATAGCGGCGCTATCTTCTTTAACAATTTTATAATATTTTCCTCAAAATTATTAAATATTTTTTCCTTTTTATTTAGGTTTACTAACAGTAAAATGAAGAGCAGTAATCTATCGCTAATTTTGCCAGTCTCCATCATAAGTTCATTGGTTTTTTCATTTAATGATTTTGCTATTTTTTTAAAGCTTTCCAGTTCTTCGTCACTAGTTTCTATAGAATATTTTATTGAGCTTATAGCTATATCTAATTTTGTCATACTGTTATGTTGGTAATTATACTATCAATATCTTTTAATATATTGTTAAGCTCCGATTTTAAACTATCCAACTCCCTATTCTTCTTAATTTTATATTGCTCATCCGCTGATACATTTTGAATTTTTTTATTTAGTTCGCCTATTAAACTATTCTTTTCCCTAGCTCTTGCTGTTATATTGTTGCCAAGTAGGTTTAACGCGTTTATTAGCTCTATTTTTTTTGCTTTAAGTGTTTTTTTATAAAATGTATTATCCATATAAAAAAAAGTTGATTACTTAAATATTTCCTTATATATTATAAATTATAATAGGGAATTAATAATTTCAAGTTTAAAATATAATTTTAAAATAAAATGGCAAAAACTAGCTTACTTAATGCAGACAATATTTTAGGATATCCCAATGAAGATTTTATCCCGTACGCTTGTTATATAGATAAACAGACTATTCTAACAAAAAATGCAGATATATTGATGACATTTAAGATCCCTAGTTTTATATCAAATAAAGCAAAAGTTGATTTGTTTGATATAAGAGAAAACTTTAGATTAATTCTGTCTACCTATTTTAAAAATCAAAATATATCTTTCTATTTTACGACTGTTAGAAAAAAGGCTGATATTATACCATTTGGAGAAGAAAATAATTATTTTACAAAGCAGACTTCTGAGATATGGAATAAGCAAAATAATTGGTACCATCAGTTTGTTAATGAAATTTACATAACCGTTATCGCATCTCTAGATACATCTGACAATCTTTTAAATCCTATATTTTTCTTAACATCATTAACACAAACCGGTGTTAATGCGACCTATTCAAAAAAAATAGATCAGGCCCATAGAATTTTAAAAAAATTTGCAAATCTTGTAATTAGTAAAATGAGTGACTATGATATAAGGGTTTTATCAATGAAAGAAGAATCCGATGGAATTATATATTCTGAACATATGCGATTTTTTTCACTTTTTATAAATCTAGAAAAGGCTAATTTTCCTGTTACATACGATAGTATATCTGATATAATCAGGTTTAAAAAAATGGCCTATGGTTCAGATATGGTTGAAACTGATAAAAATGGCGATAAAAAGTTTGCTTCAGTTCTTTCTGTAAAAACTTTCCAAGATATGTCACTAAGTCAAATAGACAAGCTGCTCCAATTACCTATGGAGCTAGTAATAACAGATACGGCTACTTTTGTTGACAATAAATTCGTTGTATCTTTATATAACGAACAAAAAGAAATGATAGCTTTAAGTGAAGATATAGACTTAGCCTATGTGTCAGGTTTGGATGCTCTTGTTTCAAACAACACAGGAAAGGATACAGACTATTGTATCGGTCAAACGACTATAATGGTAATGAATAAAAATAAAAATGAGCTGGTTTCCAATATTAAAGATCTTTATAAAGCTTTGGATGATATAGGATTGATAGCCGTTAAGGAAAGCGTATATTTGCCAACAATCTTCTGGTCGCAGCTTCCAGCTAATTTTAGATACCTAAAGAGGCTGCATATATCGCCTTCAAATAAACTAGCAACCTACGTTTCGCTATTTAATTTTCCTACAGGAAAATTAAAATATAATTATTGGGGAAATGCTATCGCCGTTATACCAACAGCCCTAAATACTCCATACTTTTTTAATTTCCATAACCAGCAAAATGGCAATACAGTAATAGTTGGACTTGAAGATACAGGCAAAACTACAATAATGAATTTCCTGCTGTCGCAAACCTCAAAAATAGCTCCAAAAATATTTTATATAGATACAATGAGAAGCAGCGAGGTATTTATAAACGCTATGGGCGGCTCATATTATAAGGTCAGTCCAAACATACCAGAAAATGAACAATTTAAAATGAATCCATTCATGATTGACAGCAGCGTTGAAAATGAAAAATTTCTATATGAATTTATAGTAAATTTAGTAGACTTTCAAGATGATGGATTTATAGAGATGGGAAAGACTGAAACACAATTAAAATCTCAATATAAGGATATACCTGCTGTAGTAAGAAGAATTTTTGATATAAAAAGAGAAGAGAGAACATTTGATAAGGTTGCTGAATTATTTAATAACGAGAAAACCAGCCTTGTATATAGCAAACTATCCGTTTGGTATAAAAAGGAACAGACATCGTTCATATTTAACCATAAAGCAAATACGGAATTAAATAGCAATATAATAGGTATTTCATTAAGAACTATAATAGGAAATAAAAATTTAATAATCCCTATAGTCAGCTATTTATTCCGCATAGTTGAAATGCTTGCCGATGGCGAACCTTTTATATTGGCAATAGATAATGCCTGGGAGATAGTTGACAACAAGTATATAGCTCCAATTTTTTTCAGACTGTTGGAGGAATTGCCAAGGAAAAATGCCATAGTAGTTGTAACGACCGACGGAAACTCAAAACTTAGTGAAAGCACAATAATTGAATCAATAGTGGATTATTTTGCAACGGAATTATATCTTGGAAATCCAAAAATCAGCACATATCAAAGGAGGGTTTTTTCTTTGCAGGAAGAAGAATCAAGGATATTGTCTCTAATGAAAATTGAAGATAGAAATTTTCTATTAAAATGTATAAATGATGTTGTAATTTCTTCAATTAATTTAAAAGATTTTAACTATTATAAAAAAATTTTTTCCAATGATAACGTTTCAATAAATGCTATGAAGAAGGCTAAGGAGACTGTAAAAAGCAATGAGCCTGAGCAATGGATACCATTATTCCTACGGCTGCTGGAAGAATATGAAAAAGCAGTTAGACAGAAGAAGATGAAGGAAAACGAAATGAATCAGATTAAATGGGAAGAGGCTAGGTCTGACGAGAATAATAGGAACAAGATACTTAGTGGCAACTAGTTATATTACCTATTGTTTAGATTATTTTATTGGGGGATTTGTTAAAATATGATGGAGTTTTTATGTATGAAAGATTAATGCAGTTAGCTAAGGACAACCAAATATCAGAGTTGGATTTTTATAATGCAAAGATAACAAGAAAACAAATATATGATATTTCTAATTTAATTCAAAAAAATACTTCAGTATTAACCCTGAACCTTGGCAGCAATAATTTAGTTGATGATGACATAATTGTGCTGTCTGCTGCAATAAAAAAGAACAACAGCCTAAAGGAATTAATTTTAAGGGGAAACAGAATAGGAAAAAAGGGCGGCTATGCTTTGGCTGATATGATTAATAACAATAATTCTATAGAGTATCTAGATTTGGCATGGAATAAAATAAAAGATATGGGAGCTGTTGCTATATTGCATGCCGTTAAGAATGCCAGCAATATAAAGGATATAGATATCAGTTGGAACGGAATTAGAAATAAAAAACAAATTAAAGATTTAATGGGAGGATATTTAAAAGAGCATGCTGCCGATTATTTTAAAACTAAATAGGAAAGAAAATGTGGTTTATTATTAGACATGGTGAAACGCTGCATAACGTTAAAAAAATAGTTCAAGGACACTATCCTTCATTATTAACACTAAAGGGTATTGACCAAATAAAATCCATAGGATATAGATTGCAGAATACAAATGAAGATTTTAAAAGCTATAAATTAATCACTAGTCCAATGGTTAGGACTAGAAATACTATGCAAATAATACAGGAAGTATTAGGACTTACAGATATGCCGTACATAGAGGAAGATTTAATTGCTGAAATCAATACAGGTTTAGCAACAAACATAGCAGAAAAAGAAGCAAAGGAAAAATACAATTCAATTTGGAATGTTGACCACTATTTAAAAAAACAATATCCAGAAGGCGAATCTAATAATCAGGTATATGATAGGGTTTTAAAATTTTTTGATAAATATAGGGATGAAAAAAATTTAATTATAGTTACCCATAGCGGAGTTACAAGATGTTTTAGAAACCACATGCTTGGCAGAAAAAGAGAAGAAATAGATATGCTATTATCTAATCAAAATTATTTTTTAGCTTGGGATGGAAATAAATTGGAGACTTTATGATTAAAAAAGAATACAAAACAATTTTAATTACAGGTGCAAGCAGTGGATTGGGCAGAGAGCTGGCCATACAGTATGCAAAACCAGGTGTTACGCTATATCTAACCGCAAGGAATAAGACAAGACTTTTAGAGACGGTTGTTTCATGTGAAACAAATGGAGCCAGCGTTCTGTCTAGAGATATTGATATAAAGGACAAGAAAGCTTTGAAAAATTGGATACTTGAATGTGATAGACTAAAAAATATTGATCTAGTTATAGCAAATGCTGGAATATCAGCCGGTACCTTTGGCGGAACTGAGCCGGATGAGCAGGTATATGACATATACGAAACAAATATTTTTGGTGTATTAAATACAATAGAGCCAATAATACCAGCCATGCAGGAAAGAAAAAGTGGACAAATCGCCCTAATATCATCAATGTCAAGCTTTATCGGCATGGCAAGCTGTCCAGCCTATTCAAGTTCCAAAGCCTGCATAACTTCCTATGGAGAGGGTCTAAGGGGCTATTTGAAGTATCATGGCGTTGGAGTATCTATAGTTTGCCCAGGATTCATAAAAACCCCATTAACAGATAAAAATCAATTCGTAATGCCATTCATAATGCCGCCTGAAAAGGCTGCCAAAAAAATAATAAACGGCATATCTAAAAATAAAGGCATGATTGCATTTCCTTTTATTATGTATTTTGCATTAAAAATATTAAGGCTTCTACCTTTTTCATGGACGAATTATTTTCTGTCAAAACTTCCAAGAAAGTAGTTTTGAAATAGAATAGAATGGTGATTGCGTAAACCAGGGGCGGCCGCAGCTATATAATTTTTCATTTTTTTAAGTCCGCCAAAACCGACAATCCTAAAAATTTCGCCCAGATGAAAAGAGGGTGGTCAACTTAAAAAAAATGAAAAATTATATAGCAAGGCACAGCCTTGGGGCTTTTTCCATAGCACACTATCAAAATTCCCAGTCCAACCATCTGCTGTAGCACCAACCAAACCGCACAATCATTTCCATAGAAAAAGCCCTGCGGCCGCCCCGCTCCCTCCACAATCATCGCTATTAAATACAACTAAACCTTGAATAATAAAAATAATAATGTAATAATAATACTGCTGTAGAATAATGCGGACTTCAAAAACCGCCGAGTTTTAATTATTCTATAAGCTCCTCCTACAGCGGGAGCTTATAGGACATAAGCCCAGTATGATTTTTCATATAGGGGAAATCTATGAGGGTTGCACTCGGCAATTCAAGACCCCATATCCATGAATTTTGCAAATTTGGCAGAAAAAAATTTAAGCTAGAATCAAATGTTTTTACGAAATTAATATTAAAATATTAATGAGTAAAAATATGCAGATAATAGCTTAAATTTTTCTGTCCTATGGGATGATAATAAAATAACACATAGACTTCGTCGGGCAAACTCGCTCGTATTCGCCATACTGCTTCGTTTGCCCTCCTAGTCCTGTGTTATTTTATTTATCACCAAATGTTGTAAAATTCATGGATATGGGGTCTCTTACTCCCGCACTTTGATTTTTTTCAGAGTGCATTTTTATTAAAAAATAAAATGGACAAAAATGCCATTAATAGATTTAAAACATATAAGATTTGTAAATAAAAACTACTGGATAGACTATCAGGGAAATATTGATTTCGCAGTTATGGCAGAATTTGACAGGATGATATATTTTCTAATTGATTTAGTAAATAAATGCGAAACTCTCGGAGATGTAAAAAATTTAAACTCACAGATAAAAGAACTTTTGAAAATATATAGCAATAAAATCTAATTTTTTATTTACTTTAAATTTTTTATGTATTAATATATTGAATTGTATTATTCTAATTAGAAAATAAATAAAAAAAGTAGATAGGATGAATTTAAGAAATATAGCAATAATAGCCCATGTTGACCATGGTAAGACTACTCTTGTAAACCAAATGTTAATGCAGAGTGGAACTTTTAGGGAAAATGAAACTGTTGGCGATAGGGTTATGGATAGTGGAGACCTCGAAAGAGAGAGAGGTATTACAATTTTAGCAAAGGTTACTTCGGTTGAGCATAATGGAACTAGAATAAATATAGTTGATACTCCTGGACACGCTGATTTTGGCGGTGAGGTTGAACGTATTTTATCAATGGTTGATGGCGTTGTTCTATTGGTTGACGCAGCAGAGGGTCCGTTGCCACAGACAAAATTTGTGCTTTCTAAAGCGCTAAAATTAGGTATTAGACCTATAGTTTTAATAAATAAAATTGACAGACAGGACGCAAGACCTGATGATGTTTTAAATGAAATTTTTGACCTATTTGTTGCATTAGGCGCAAATGATGAACAGCTAGATTTTCCAATCCTCTATGCGGTAGGCAGGGAAGGCTGGGCTACAGAAGATTTGCATAAAAAAGGTGAAAATCTTGAACCATTGTTTAATTTGATTCTAAGCCATGTACCAGCTCCAAAAATTGAAGCAGGCGATACTTTCAAAATGCTTGCTACAACTTTGAGTGCAAATCCATTCCTAGGAAGGATTTTAACAGGTAAAATCTATAGCGGAAAGGCTAAAATGAATATGCAGGTTAAGGCTCTAGATTTAAATGGAAACGTAGTTGAAAGAGGTAAAATTACAAAAATTCAAGCCTTTAGAGGTCTTAAAAAAGTTGATTTGGAAGAAGCAGAGGCAGGAGATATAGTTTCAATTGCCGGTCTTTCCAAGGCTTCAGTTTCTGATACTATTTGCGATCCATCAAACGAAGAAGTTATTCACTCAACCCCTATTGATCCGCCTACAATGTCTATTACAATTGGTGTTAATACTTCACCGTTGGCAGGTCAAGAAGGAGACAAAGTTACATCAAGACTTATTAGGGATAGACTATATGCAGAAGCAGAGACTAACGTTGCAATAAGAGTTGAAGACACGGAAAATGCTGAGGTCTTCCAGGTTAGCGGAAGGGGCGAACTGCAGCTTGGCGTTCTGATTGAGACGATGAGAAGGGAAGGTTTTGAGATGACCATTGGTAGACCAAAGGTTATTATGAAAGAAGAAAACGGCAAAAAATTAGAGCCTTTTGAAGAAGTAGTTGTTGATGTTGATGATGAATTTAGCGGCACAGTTGTTGAAAAACTAAGTAAGAGAAAGGGTGAAATGAAGGAAATGAAACCTTCAGGAACCGGCAAAACTAGAATAGTATTCTCAATACCTTCAAGAGGATTAATTGGATATCAGGGCGAATTCTTAACTGACACTAGGGGCACTGGTATTCTAAATAGAATATTTGACAGCTATCAAGAATATAAGGGCGAAATTCCGAGTTTAAGAAAAGGTGTATTAATCAGTATGGACAAAGGAGATACAATTCCATATGCGCTGTTTGGTATTCAGGATAGAGGTATAATGTTCGTTGGTCCTAAAGAAAAAGCCTATGAAGGTATGATTGTTGGAGAACATGCAAAGGAAAATGATCTAGTGGTTAACGTTCAAAAAACTAAAAATTTAACCAATGTTAGATCAACAGTTTCAGATGAGCATATAGTTTTAACTCCTCCTGTAAAAATGACTTTAGAACAGATGATGACCTATATTCAGGACGATGAATACGTTGAGGTTACTCCAAAGAATTTAAGGTTGAGAAAAAAATATCTATCTGCAATTGATAGAAAAAAATTCTCAAGGGGTTTTAAGGAGGAAGAATAAAAAAATAAAAAAACTAAGGAATTTATCCTTAGTTTTTTTATTATAATAATTATTGTATTGCAATTCCCGATTTCTTTTCTAGGCATCTAACGCCTAATTCAGAACTTAACCTTTTCCTCTGCTCTAAAAAATTAACATAACTAACTTCTCTAACCGCAACTCCTTCGCCAAGAGTGCATGTATCAACACTTTCAGGAATGCCAGTAGGACCTTCAGTTCCTCTAACATATACTCTACTTTTTAAACTATCTGAGAATAATGTAGATGCAGGGACAAAGAGTTCATCAGAACTTGACATGAAAGAATCGTGTGGAATATCGTCGGTGGTTAAACTTGTTTTTGGAAATATAACTCTTTCCACAGCCAATGATTCAAGTATTGGCAAAGATTTATGGGTTGTTAGTGCAGGACTTAAATCGCCAAGTTTTTTAACTACCTAACCTAATTTCTTTTCTCTAAATACCCTTAGATTATTCCATAATTCCATATGCAAAAATAAAAAACTTGGAAAATCATTTGACTTAAGGTATTTCTTTCCACTGGAATCTATAGCCTCAGTAGTATCTTTAAAGCTATCATATCCTAGATCTGAATCAGAAAACTGTTGTGTCTTTTGGAAATCCTTTAATAACAGCAAAGAGTCCTCAAAACAACCAACGCTTGATGCCTGTCTATTAAAAGCTAAAGATTTTATTTCTCTGCCTTCACGTATTTCAATTGGTAATTTTGCCATATGGACAGTTGGAACTGAATCCATAAATAAAACTTTCTGCTTGGATAGATTTCCCAATTCATCGTAGCTTGTTTCAACATATAATGGCGTTATATGGTAATTATCACTTTCATTTCTTGTTATTATATAGTTCATTATGGTTTTGCCTTTAAGCTCAGGATTAGGAAGCATTAATTTATCTAATTCATAGTTCAAGTCAGAATTAGAGTAGTATTTTATATCAACACCTTCCCTTTCATTAAATTTTTTTAGCATAGTTAAATAATAACCTTTCATCTCAAAAGAATCAGAGTCAGATCGTTCAGCAAACTTTCCATAGAATCTTTCAATAGCTTTTTCTGTATTTAATTTCAATGTAACTAATTTAACTAATTTAAAAAACTCCTCATCGTTTGATAGTTTTTTAAGCGCCTCTGGATTGTCATTAAAAATAGCAGATTTTAATAATTGAGCTTTAAAAACTCTATTTGTTAATGATTCATTTGCAAACCTACTATCAAATGTAGATGAAAAATTTTTTGTAAAATCCTCAAAATCGCTATATTTTATTTACTCATCACCAAATGCGTTCTGCAATTTTTTGAATATTTCAGGATATAAAGTATCATATAGATATGACCTTAGTTCATCGAACTCTATTTTTAATTCTTCATCACTCTTTTCTAAGCTTGCACTGCAAAAATTTGTAATATCATTATAGTCAAAGGTTTTTCTTTCCATATCTTTAGTATAATTTTTTATTTTAAATATTATATCACAAGATTATTCCTTTTTCAAGGATTTTTTTAGTTGAGGGTAAGGTGGAATTATATATGGCTAACCTTTGTTGATTTTATGGAGCAGGGGCGGCCGCAGTGGGTTTTTATTGTTTTTTAAAGTCCGCCGAAACCGACAACACTAACCATTTGGGTTTTGCTTAAATACGGTGGTCAACTTTAAAAAACAATAAAAACCCATAAGGCGAAGGCCTTACGACTTTTTTCAATAACTTGCCTTCACCAAATCACCCAAACCACCTTTTCAAAACTGCCAGCATCCGCGACCCTGACTATTCCATGAAAAAAGTCCTGCGGCCGCCCCGGTGGTGCCACAAATACCATTGGCTATTAAAACAAAAATTAATAGACTTGTTAAATAACATAATTTACTGCTATTTATGGTATGGATGTCCATTTTGTAAAGTATAAACTCTATATATTTGTTCAATTAGCATAACTCTAACCATAAGATGCGGAAATACCATTTTTCCAAATGATAGTATATAGTTTGACCTATCGCGAACTTCCTGCGATAGTCCATCAGAACCACCTATTATAAAATTCAAATCACTTATTCCATTATTCTGGTAGTTTGTTATAAGATTACAAAATTCTGGTGTAGTTATTATTTTTCCCCTTTCATCTAAACTTATAATTCTTGAATTGCTACCGGTCGCATTTTGCAACAATAGCTTTCCTTCCTCTTCTTTTAATTTTTCACCTTCTAAATTCTTCTTTAAATTTAACTCCCTAAGATTAATATCAAAACTCATGCGTTTTTTGTATTCATAGAATAATGTTTCATAGGCGGGTTCTTTGAATTTTCCAATAGATAGAATATTAAATTTCATAATATATAAACCTTCTATAATATTTGTTTTTATTTTAATTGTGCATATGGTCAAGTATCGTTCTTCCATCAAGCTGTTCTATTTCATGCTGCAGACATCTAGCCATTAATCCTTCAGCATCCAGCTCTTTGAATTTACCAGATAAATTTTGATATTTCAGCCTTATTTTAATCGGTCTAGAAACATTGACTCTAACATCAGCTAAAGAAAGATTGCCCTCTTCCATTTCATCCATTTCTTCAGATAAGAATAAAATCTCTGGATTAACAGCAACTACCTTTTTCCCATTAATTTCAGCAATAACAATTCTCTTTGGGACACCAATCTGTACAGCAGCCAATCCAATACCATTATGCCTATGTATAGCATCAAACATTGCCTTTACTATTCCCAATAACTCATTATCAAATTTTTCAACAGGCTTTGAAATTTCAGGTATTTTATTATCCACAAATACGACCAAATCTAACTTCATTTCAAAATTATCATTTTTCTATAATAGTATTTTTATTTAAATAACAATAAAAAGCAATTCTTAAATTTAATAGGCTGTTCCACATGTAACAATAAAGACTATTTGCCATGTAAATATTCACAAACCTGCAGTGATTTTATAAGCCGAGGGCGGCCGCAGCTATATTTTTTTATTTTTTTTAGTTTGCCAGAACCGACAACACTAAATAGTGGGAAATGGCTGGAATAGCTGTGGTCAAATCAAAAAAATAAAAAAATATAGCAGAGCCGAGGCTCTGGGACTTTTTTCTTTTCTACCACATATCAAATTACACAATCAAGTTTTCTATTACTGCGCCCTAAGCCTAATCATATCTCCTTAGAAAAAAGTCCTGCGGCCGCCCCGCTCGCGCCGCAATAGACAAATGTTAATTGCCATAAAAATCCTAAAAATTTATTGATTTTAAAAATAATATTAATATAATTTTTCAGGTTTAATAAATTTTAGAGCAAATGACAGATAAGAAGAAATTAATGGAAGAAGCAATAAAATGTTCCCTGTATGGAATGGAAAATAATGCTGGCGGTCCTTTTGGTGCAGTTATTGTTAAAGATGGCGAAATAATAGCAAAGGGTTGGAATAAGGTTACAAGTACAAACGATCCAACAGCCCACGCAGAAGTTACTGTTATAAGGGAAGCGTGCAACAAACTAGGAACATTTGACTTAACTGGTTGTGAATTATATACATCATGTGAACCATGTCCTATGTGCTTATCTGCTGCATATTGGGCTGGTATAAAAAAAATATACTATGGAAACACAAGAAAAGATGCTGCAAACATTAATTTTGATGACGACTTCATTTATAAAGAAATACCATTGCCTATGGATAAAAGATCTATACCTATGGAACAGGTAGACAGGGAAGAAGCTATTAAGGTTTTTGAAGCTTGGGCAAAAAAAGAAGATAAAATAGAATATTAATTATACCAATCAGCATAAAAGAGATATAAATTTATATCTCTTTTATATTATTAATTATTTTACAAAATAGTGCGTAGAAACACATCTGCCATTTCCATTAATTGAATCTTCATAGCTAGTATGGTACATATCTTTATCATTAGTTATACCACATGCACCCCTCAAAATACCAGAATTATAAATTCCATCATCAAGTTTTTTATCTATTTGTCTTAAAGTATTAGGAAAAATTGAAGTATCACTTATCATTAAATAAATAGAATTTGAACCGCTATTATTTAAATGATAATCATCATTTTCAGTATTTTTAAAATCCATCAATGTTCTATAGCCGACAACACCCTTATTAAAATATTTCAATCTTGGACTAGATTTTTGGCCATTACCAACTAAATTTGGATCTGGTCTAAATCTATTATTTTTTCAAGAAATAGCTCAATAAATGGTGCTGAGAAGACATTGGCAGATATGCTGTTATACGGTGATGGAAAATCAGAAGTTGAATAGGTAGTATATTTTGTTGTAGTAAAATCAGAAGCCGTTGAATTAGGACATCCACCACCGACACACTCACCAATAATTCCAATATTATTTAAATCACCAGGCAATCTATCTTTCGCAACCCTAAATGTATAAATAGCTTGCTTATAATTATTCAATTCATTTATAAAAGCTCTCTGTCTAGCACTGTCTATAAGCGATTTTCCGCCTGTTACACCTGCAACAAGTAAACCTATTATTATTAATACTATTGATAGTTCCATTAGAGAAAAAGCTGATTTTTTTGATATTTTTTTATTTTGATTATTTTTTGGGTTTTTTAAGTTATTAACCCCCAAAAAAAATTTTAGAGATTTACCTATATTAATCATATTAAATTTAATTTGGTTATCACAATAATAAAATTATAAATAAATTCAATAAAGTTAAGACAATTAAAAGTGGAAAAATATATCTCCACTTTATTTGATAGTTAAGATTTTATATTGTTATTTTTATTAAACCAAAAATTACATTTTTTTATATATCTCCTTAGTATCTCCACATCCTCATCACTAAGTTTTTCTTCCTCAGGATTTACAGCTGTTGATATTTTTTCCTCTAGAGGTATAACCTTTATTAAGGCGTTGGTCAACTTTGTTATTATTGATACAATATCGCACTTCTTTCCAAAAAGAAAATCAATAAGCTCCCTATTCTCTTCAGAAATTACACTATTTTCAGAAAACTCATTTATGCTCTCCTCTAAAACCTTAACGACAGCTACTATCAACTTTCTCATTCTAGTTAAATCATTAACAGAAAAGTTATTATTTTTTTTATTCATATAGTATATATTTTTGTTGTCTATACTATATTAAACTATTCTATTTATAGCGCGGAAGTGCGTATTATTTAAAAAGTGAGTGGTACCTCCGGTCAGACTCGAACTGACATGTCTCGCGACAATAGATTTTGAGTCTATCGTGTCTACCATTCCACCACGGAGGCTTTTGAGCGGTTGGGGTGCGAGATGGGATTCGAACCCACGACCAACGGAATCACAACCCGCTACTCTAACCAGCTGAGCTACGCGCACCATAACCATTATATATAATAAGATATTATTTTTATTTAGTCAAGATTATTTTTAAAAACATAGGTAATTATATATCTAAATAATAAAAAAGATTAATCCTTGGCATAATAACCACATGATTTTTATTGGAGATATAATATGGTTCTATATTAAAAAATCACTAATTAAAATTAGTGATTTTTGTTAGATTATATTGATATGCCCCTATCATTTCTACCGGCCAACCTATTTATACTATGTAATAGTGAGAATCTATTAGGTTCGAATAATGATATTAAAAATGATGCAACTGTTGCTAATACACTTTGGTGTTCTTTTACAGTCTTTGCCTTTTTAGCCAGCTCATCCTTAGAAACTTCTACAGGTTTTTCCACACTTTTTGGAGTCTCAACAACAGATTTAGCTTTTTGTTGAACTTGAATTTCCGGAGATGATTTTCTAGACTCATGTTTTTCAACATCTAAGTTTAATAACTCTCTTGTTTTTTTAATTCTCTCTCCATCACTTTTTAGGCCTTCAGTGAGTCCATACATTTCTTTTATTGAAGAAATCTCAATTCCACTTGATATCAACTTTATTTGATCCTCTTCGGTTATATTTAGCTTTCTCAATAGCTCAGCATTTTCCCTTTCTTCTTTTTGAGTAATGCTTTGTACAGAAGTTTTTGGGGCACTAACCGCAGTCCTAGCTGCAGGCTTAGCAGCAAACCTCATGTCAATTTGAGATGCTGACCTCGACAATGCTGGTTTAACAAAAGCCTCTTCAGTTACAACTTTAGATTGCTGACCTCTAGCTTTTAGCCCTAAAAGTTCTCTGGTTTTGTTAACTCTTTCTAATTCACTCTTCAACCCTTCAGTAAGAGCGTACATTTCTTTTATTGAAGAAATTTCAATATTATTTAACGCCAAAGCAACCTGGTCATCTTCAGTTATATTTAATTTTTCCAATAGCTCAGCATTCTTTTGTTCTTCTGATTTTACTGGGGTAGCGCTGGTAGTGGTTTGTTTAACACCATTTTTTCTATCCACTCTAGATTTATATAATTTCATGTAATCAGATAAACCAATTTTTATCAATTCTGCAGCAGCTTCCATTGTATGAACACCGCATGAAAAGCCATCTGTCTGTCTTCCATCTGCAAATGAATCAATCTTAGCTTCAGATTCAACTTTACCGCTGTCTAGATTTAATACGCCACAACCCATAACCCAATGTGAGTTGTTTCTATTAGCTGGAGCAATAAATGTTATTTTTCCACCAAAACCCTGCAGTTTTAGGTTCTCTATAGTATTTGTTAAATTTTTCTCATATCCGGCGCCAATCATCCTTGGTTCCAACAGAATGAACCTTTCATTTGTTTTTTTATTTATAAATAATGTTTCTCCATCCCTTAGAGTTTGCTTTCTGAAGTCAGAATTATATTCATTGCTTCTCACCAGCTCTTTTGACATTTGAATCATATCTTCAAATTCCATCCATCTCCTTGCAGCTCTCTTACTAGCGGCAAATTCAGCAAAGTTATTCTTATTATAGTTTGTATCTTGACTTCTTATATCCATAGTATAATACCATTAATTTATTTATATTTCGTATATATTATAATTGTTTTTGGGACAAAATTCAAGTAAAAAAATTTATTTTTTTGTTAATATAAATAAGTAAATTCCGTATTATAGTGGAAATAATTCCTAAAATATCCAAATATAATAAACAACCAAGAATATATATAGCAGAAAATATATACTAAATACAAATAAACATAATTTATTTTTATAAAAATATTAATTTTTATCTTGAATAATAAAATTTTCTATAATATAATGCAATCATATCAATAAAAAATTTAGATATGGAAGATACTCCTTTAAAAATAATCAAAACAAATGGGGTTGAAATTCCACATTCTAGCGACGGTGTAGAAAAGCATGTATACAATGGCAAAACATATTATGTAAAATCATTGATGATGAATAAAAAAATCATTTAAAACATTACTTTCATTCAAACTATTGGAATATATGGGCGTAAAAGTGCCAAATATAATGACATGCCATCATAATGCTGAATTTGGAAATGATATTTATATAATTTCAGAGGAATGCGGCAAAGAACCAGCAGCTTCACTTGGCGAATTACCAGATGATATATCACTAAGGACAGAAATCGCAAAAATAATATATATTGCTGACCTACTGGGGCTTGGCGACATTGCTATGGACAATATCATACAATCAGACAGCGGCTTATTTTTAATAGACTTTGAGGCACTAAATACAAACAAACGTTTTCCACCACAGAATCCTTTTGGGGATATGGGTGAGGATAAATACAGTATTGCTAGATCGTTTGACTTGCACAATACAAAAGGACAGATTCAAAAACTATTAGAATTACCTGTAAAAGGCGCTCTAAACGATTTAACGCTTGATGAAGAATCAAAAAAACAGATTGAGGAAAGGTTTTTCTCACTTAGCCCGAATATTTTGAATGAAATGATATCTTCAATTCTTAAAACGCAGTTTCCTGTAGAATTTATAGAAAAAGACTTGCCAGAAATAGTAGAAGAATTTACCAGCAGATACGTAGAATTAAAAAAATCTAGAAAGCATGCACAAGAAGAAGAACATTTTGAAAATGTAGAACAGAGACGGCCAACTTTAGATTTATATAGAACAAAAACAGAAACTCAAGAAGAGCTGCAGACAAATCAATTTTATACATCTCCAACTGTTATACATTTTCAAGGAACACAGCTTAGTGCTAAGAATGATTTACCGCACACATTCACTATGGACGGATTGGACTTCACTTCAATATTTACCGAAAGTGAATCTGAAGGATGTATCAGCTTAGAAAGTTCAGACAGCGGTTCTATAACAACTAGATTTGATGATGAGCTCATAGTATCTTTTAAGCATAGGGAAAGATTAAAGAGCAGGCCATCAGAACAAGAAGATAGTTTTGAGCTATCACATTAAAAAACATCCTGATAAACAAAAATAATACCATCATTTTTTTGATGGTATTTTTATTAAGCCTAACACCTAGTTATTTTTCTTTGAAATTCCGTTGATAATACCGGCTGCCTGGGCAATAACTGAGCTAATGTCAGCAGGATTGCTTGGTATAAGCATAGTATTATTAACCTTTGCTAGATTATTAAATGCTTTTATATACTCCTTAATAATTTGAATATTTGCAGCATCTTTTCCGCCATCAGTCTCAAGGGACTTCGCCACTAAATCGTAAGATTCAGCAGTACCTTGGGCTATAGATAGCATAGCTTCTTTTTTACCTTTGGCGATATTTATTGATTCAATCATCTCGGCCTCAGAATTTAAAATGCTGGCGGTTTTCCTACCCTCAGCCTCATTGATTTTAACTAGCTTTTCAGCCTCAGATGCAAGAATTGATTCTGTTTTTTTAGCCTCAGCACCATTTATTAGAGCCTGCTTATCACCTTCAGACATTAGAATTTGAGCTCTTTTTTTCCTTTCAGCTGCAACCTGCAGTTCCATAGCTTCTCTAACATTATCTGGCGGAGTAATGTCCTTAATTTCATATCTCATACATTGAATGCCCCAATTCTTTGCAGCCTCATTTATAGCCTGAACTATACTTATATTAAGATGTTCCCTTTCCTCAAATGTCCTATCAAGCACAATTTTGCCAATCTCAGAACGCATAGCCGTTTGAGCTAGCTGCGATACGGCATAGAATGGATTGTCAACGCCATAGGTAGCTGCAACTGGATCAATAACCTTTACATATATGATACCATCAATAGCCAATGTTACATTATCACTAGTTATTGCAGTCTGTTCTTTTATATCAACAACCCTTTCCTTTAGAGATTGTTTCGCTGCAATTTCCTGCACAAATGGCACCAAAAAATTTAATCCAGCCTCCAGTTTTCTAGAATATTTACCAAATGTTTCAATAATCCACACCTCCTGCTGCGGAACAATTTTTACAGATTTAAAGATTGTTATAACAATTAAAACTAATAACAATAATGCAAAAGTTGGCATAATAATAAACTCCTTAATTTTATTTATAAAAACTATTTAATTTCATTTACAATAGCTATATTCCCCTTAAATTCTTCTATTATAACATTGCTTCCAACCGGTATCTTTTCTGCATTTGATTTTTCATCAATTACAGCATTACAAATTGTGCCGCTCCATTTTACCTTTCCCTCTTTGCCCGCGATTAGATCGCTTTCTACAACCACAGCACCCATATCTTCCCTGAAGCCACTGCTATTATTTTCTTTAGATTTTTTAAAACTTCTATAGAAAAAAAGAAATGACAAAACGCAGAAGAATAGTATTATTGCAAGCTGATATAAAAAATCACTTGCGGCTATCATATCAAGCGTCAGCAGCAAACTTATTATAACCGCGCCAATGGTTATAAATATAAAGCCAAATGTAAAAGTCATCAACTCAACTATTAAAAAAACAACAGCCAATGCAAACCAGAAAAAAATCATATTGAAATATATTTATCCTCTAAATAGAATTTAAATATATTTTTTTATAATACAAGATTAAATTTATTGCAAATAAAAATACGTAATTATATTATCGATACAACTAAAAATATATAAAAAATGAAAATGATATTTAAAAAATATATTTTATTATTTTTTTTATTAAACATTAAAAATGTTTATGGAGCGGAATATACAATATCGTCCTATAACGAATTAATGAATTTAAATCCAATATCTGGTGACACGATTATTATAAATGGTATAATAACTTTAGATAATCACATTAAAGATAAATTTAATGGATTAGACTTAACATTTCAAGGAAAAAATGAAAATAGTGGCTTTGATGGAGACGAAAAATTTTATGGTTTTTTATTTAATACAACGCATACGGTGATCTTTAAAAATCTTATATTTGAAAATTTTAAAAATACAGAGTTTGGAGGTGTAGTCGGATATGATGGCAATGATGAAAATTTACATTTTTTATCAGCCTCAGGGAATAACATAATTTTTAGAAATAATCTTGGGGACTCTAATGGTACTTTGTATTCTTTTGCTGGCAAATTGCAACTATTTTCAGAAAATTCAGGTATGATAAATTTTATAAATAATTCATCAAAATTAGCTGGTGGTGCTATTACAATAGAGAGAAACGCTCTATTAGAAATAGAAACAAATTCAAATGGACAGGTTAACTTTATAAACAATAAAAAATTTTTTGATACAACTGGATCTGGAAGTATATTTGATGCTGGTGGTGGTGCAATATTTAACAACGAGTCAAGATTAAATATAAGAGCAAATTCTGGCAGCATAAATTTTATAAATAATACTTCTATAAGTGGGCAAGGTGGTGCAATATATAATTTTGATGGTATTAATTTTAAAATAGAATCAAATAATGATGGAAGTATAAATTTTATAAATAATATAGCAGAAAAAAATGGTGGTGCAATTTTTAATAATGCTGGAAATATAGATTTAATATCAAATTCTGGTTCGATTAATTTTTTAAATAATCAAGCCCTTGAAAATGGTGGTGCAATTTTTTTATTTGATAGTTTTTCAAGCAACACAGACCAGACCATAAATATAATTTCAAATGGAGGAAATATTAATTTTGTAAGTAATTCTGCTAAAATACTAGGTGGAGCTATTTATAATCAAGAAGATGGAAATATAGTAAATATAATAGCAAATAATGGAAATATAAATTTTAGTGATAATTTAGATTCAACTGGTTCAAATGCAATATATTTTGTTGGTAGTAATTATAAAAATACAATTATAAACTTAAATTCTTCAAGCAATAATTCAATAACTTTTAATGACTCTATAAATGGATCAGAAGGTGGATCAAAATTTCAAATATTAAATATAAATAAAAATGAATCTTCAAAACCAACAGACGGAGAAATAAACATAAATGATAAAATATCAAATACTACAGTAAATATATATGATGGCATAATAAACTTAGGTAAATATAAGAATAGATATGGCTATTTTGATAATAGTGTAATATTAAATCTTTACGGGGGAGATATTAATTTATTTAATAATCATAAAGATGATTTAAAAATAACAACACTTGATGGTAATATAAATTTAGGCGTAGAAATAGATATAGGCAATTTAAAAAATAGTGACACCATATCAAAAGACAATGATTTTAATTATATTTCTGGAAATATAAATATATCAAAAATAAAATTAATAAATGAAAAACAAAATGATACAACAATAAATATAGATGAAGTTTCTGACCTATCACAATATATAAAATTTTCAAATAATTTATCTGTAAATGGCGATATATTTAATTATGAGATAAATTACGATAGTGACCACAACAACCTTACTTTTCATATAATACCAGGAACAAATGGATATAATAAGGAAATATTAGGAGTTCCAATTTCTGTATTTTCAGGAAACTATATATCTCAACTTAATATATATAATCAAATATTAAATTTTGATTTTAACGAATCAAATCTATTAAAATTTTATTTTAAACCATTTTTTTCAAATGAGAATATTTCTTTAAAATATAATTTAACAACTAAAACAAATAGTTATGGCGGAGTTTTTGGATTTGATAGTAATACAATATATCTAACAGATTTCTATGATGTAATGGCGACATTTGGTCTTTATACTGGGTATGTTGGTTCTAATTCAAAATTTAACGGTCTAAAAAATAAACAAGATGGCACATTATTAGGTCTTAAAATGAACTTTTTAATAAATAAAAATTTTTTTACAACATTTGTTACAAATATAATATTATTCAATAATAAAATAAAATATAATGGAATAGACAACGAATTTAATAGCTATCTTACTAGTTTTGCATTAAAAACTGGCTATAATTTTACATACAATATCAATGAAAGCAAATTATTCACATTACAACCAAGTATTATGTTATCATATTCATTAATAGATAATAATGACTATATCACACAATCAAACGTACTTATAAAAACAAATAATACAATAAATATATTGACAATATCCCCAGAGATTAGATTAAATCTTTCAATACTTAATAATACATTTATGCCATATTTTAGTATATCTGGATTTTTTAATATAAACAATACAAATAACTTTAAAGCCAATTCAATAAAATTAATTGATTATATGCTAAAAAATTATGGGGAATATACAATTGGTTTTGATAAATTCTTTATTAATAAAAATTTAAAAGTATTTTCAAGTATTGGTTATAGAAGTGGTGGTAGAGATGGTATAAATTTAAATTTAGGAATTAAAGCTAAAATATAATTGTTTCATATGAAACAAAATATATTAATTAAAAAAATACTTATTTGATAGCATTAAAGCTAATAATATGATAATAGCTTATTCTCAAATACGAAAAAGTTTGCATTATTTAAAAATAAATTTAATAATATAATACTATATTTATTAAAATTTTATAATGAAAAAAATTATTTTTATATATTTTTTTATTATAATAAATACTTTAGTAAATGCTAAAGTTAAGGCTGCTGATGACTTCTTTTTATCTGTAAATAAAAGATTAGATACTTTAAGAAATAAAAAAATAAATTCAAAAAACTTACTACAATATAATAGATATGAGGAATTAAATATAGGATTATATGAAAATAAAGAAATTAAAGATTATAATGACTTAGGAAATGAAGGTATATCTATAGGTTCTGAATATGCAACAAGACTATCAACAAAATTATTAAATTCAATATATAAAGACAGTCAAATTAGTTTTAACTTTAATGTAGATGATAAAGGAGAAATAAAAGGAAACAGTAAATTAATTTTAGATATATATAAAAATAAAATTAGTAGTTTTTTTATAGAAACAACAGCAAAAGTTAAAGACACTAG
>CALXSC010000103.1 GCA_944391025.1 uncultured Rickettsiales bacterium | reverse complement strand
ATCTCTGATATTATATCAAGTATTTCTTCTTTATTTTCATGGGTTTGCATATTAAATAAATTATTTTCTGGATTTTTAATTGATTCATCCAATATAAAATTTGCAAAATCCGTTAATATATTTTGTTCATCGCTTGAAATTGTTAAATCATAATTTTTTATTATACTTGAAATATGTACAAATAAATTCACCATTTTGTGAATCGTATCTAAATCATCAATTTTTTCCTTGTCGTTAAATATATATTCTATTATTTGTGATAAAAAAGTATTTTTAAAATCTAATGGAAGACTTGACTGCATTATTGGTTTAAGCATTCTATCAAATGCAGCTAGTGTTTGAAGCTTTGGCCTTATAATTTTTTCTTCCTCATATAATCCAAAAACTATTTTTATATATTCTTTTTTGTCCAATGTACTAAACGCTTCCATTAAATAATCTATATCTTCCAAATATTCCGAATTACTATCTTTACTATATCGAAGTTCGTTTATAAAATAGAGATGAAGTAAATTATATATAATTTGTTCTCTTGCAATACTATATGTGCTGCTATCCATAATCCTTTCTATCAACTGTAGTATATTAGCAGCATAGTCATCGTTGTCAGAAAAAATTTTTCGTCTGATAGGTTCTATTATATTGTTTTCTATTACAAGTTTCATTATTTCTTCTGATGTTGAGCTGGATTCGCAAATATCTAATAATAGTTCCAAGTTTTCGTCAAATGTCTCTATTTCATCAGGATCTGCAAGTATAGACGAAATATCGCAATTTTCTAAAAATTCCGGTATTAGTGTATCATAGTAATAATTCAAAATCTCTTCTTTCTGCTCTAAAAGTTCATATGATAGATTTTCAGATAGTCTTTTTACAAAAAGAAGCATGTTTTTTACTACTTCAATATTGTTATCAACTTTTTCTGGATGATTTATAGAATGAAATAAAAACTTTTCTAAAATAGACATTGTTTTATCTATTAAATCGGAATCTTCTATTCTTTTAATATAATCTGGCGATATCTCACGTATAATATTCATAAAGTTTACAATATCCTGATATGAATATTCATTATTTTCTATATTTATATGGAATTCATATATATAGTTCAGAAAATCTGTTAAGACTTTCATTGTCTCTATATAATGTATTTTTTTTCACTCTCTTCTAAATCATCATTTTCAAAAAAATCTTTTTTTGAAAGATTAATATTTAATTTGTAGTCCATTTGCTATATTTTTTGTTAGAATTAATATAATATTATACTCATTTTTTCTATTTTATCAAACTTTTTTTAGGAGACAGTTCTGTTTAATCATATATAAAAACAATATTGCAATATTTTTAAATATTTGTTGCATTTAAATATTTATCTTGCTATATAAAAATATGTTGCAAATAATATATATGACTATGTTTTGTACTGAAAAATATAAAGAAGTTACAAGCTATAGAAATGATATTCTTTTTTCATTCGTTTTTGGTAGGCTTTATCTAGATAATCAAAGCGTTTTTAATAGGTTTTTTAATAGCGCTTTAGTATATATAATATTCTCAATTTTGGGTGCCATGGTTATAGTTCCAATAAACGAATTTGTTGTTCAGATTATTTTTTATATGATACAACTGGTTGCAAAGGTTTTCATATTTTTCATATTTTTACATGTGCTGTCAATATTATTGTCAATGGTTTTTCCGGCGATGGTAAAAGTCCCGCTAATACTTCCAAAAAATTATGGAGCCATATTCTTGCTGATATTATTTATAGCTGATTTTTACTACATTATTTCTCTAAATATCCAACTTGAGGTCTTTAAAATAGATTACAACATATGCAGTACAATTTCCTATTTAGTCCTAGCTAATGCTATATTTATCACGTATTTTTTACTATCAAAACTATTTATTGAAACCTATAATAAAATTACAAGGGTGGCTATGGAATATTATTATGATAATTATGATAAGCTGGATAATGACATAAAGAATGATGTATTTAAAGAAATATCGGAATCTGGTAAAAAATTTAGGCTATATACAATAATTTTAATTGTTCTACTTTCTTTTAAATTTTTGCATATAATTTTTATATAATGTGGTTTAAAATCTCCAAAAATAGTTTTTGGAGATTTTTTAATTTTTATGATTTATTTTTCTGATTCTATTTGAAATTTTTCATTAATTTTTTTCTTAACATTTTCAGATACAAACTGTCCAATATCACCGCCCAATCTTGATACCTGTCTTACCAATGTTGAAGATATAAACTGTGTTGATTCTATTGCAGGTAAAAATATAGTTTCCATGTTGTTGTAGAGTTTTTTGTTCATGGCTGCCATTGTAAACTCATTTTCAAAGTCTGATATGGTTCTAAGTCCTCTAATTATGAAATTGGCATTCTGCTCTTTAAGGAAGTTGATGAGAAGTCCCTCAAAAGCTATAACTTTAACATTTTTTAAATTTAATTCCTTTATGTCTTCTTCTGCTAATTCTGCCCTCTCTTTTTGAGTAAAGATAGGATTTTTTCCGGTATCCTTTGCAACTGCTACTATCAAAGTATCAACTATATTGGAGGCTCTTCTCACTATGTCTAAATGTCCCTTGGTCATTGGATCAAAAGTACCTGGATATACCGCTGTTGTTTTCATAATTTTCCTATGGTTATTAGAAATCTAATTCCTCATTTATATCTTCTGGGTTATAATCTATTGCTATAACTTCTGTAATTTCTGGCACATATTCTTTTAGCACGCCTTCAACTGCATTTTTTAATGTGATTCCAGCCATAGGACAGCCATGGCATGCGCCAAGTAATTTAACTTTTAAAATACCCTTTGTATAATCAAAATCAACAAATTCTATATTGCCGCCGTCCATAACCAAAGCAGGTCTAATTTTTTCAGTTATCTGCTTTTTTATTTCCTTTATCAAGGCTTCTTTAGTATCCATTTCTAATATTTTATTATCTATTGCTAAAAATATTAAAACTATCGTACTTATCTTTCAATAATTTTTTTGAGGTATTATGCTTGCTGTTATTCTTTCAATTAATAAAATAATATATAATTGAAGCTCATATTTATTTAATATTCAACTCTTAGTTTAGTTGATATTTTTTTATTCAATTCATATTTTACAACGAAAATAGGTCATATATTTGATTATTTTATTGATTTTTTAAGTTTTTATCTATACTTTTATTATTATGATAAATTGCAATATTATTTTTTTATTATTAATACATTTTGGAAAAATGGCTAGAAAAAGTGCTAATATGGTTGATAAATATGTGGGTATAAAATTAAAACGTAAAAGACTTGAGCTTTATTATACGCAAGATCAATTGGCGGAGATTGTTGGCTTGACTTTCCAGCAGATTCAAAAATATGAGAGCGGATTAAATCAAATTCCAATGCAAAACCTATATAAATTTGCAGGGTTGCTGGGAGTTGAAATTTCATATTTTTTTGATAACTACGAGTTGTTTTTTAAGAATATAAAATATATAAATTATAACTACTCTAAAAATAAATTAAGACTTATTCGTGATATTAGCCATATTATAGATTGCTATGTTGAAATAGATTCTCCAAAAATGAGGAACGTATTGCAGAATATTATTGTAAAATCAATTGATATAAATAGGGCAAATCTAAAAATATAGATTTTATTTTATAGCTTCCATTACTAATTTGGTTACGCTTTCTGAAGTGTGGTTTTCTTCTATTTTTATAATTAGGTCTGCCTGTTTATAGAATTCATATCTATACTCAAAAAGATTCTTTGCGTTTTCCTTCCAATTATTTTCTCCTAGCATTGGACGTATTTGATGCTGGTTTTCTAGCCTTCTGCATATTTCTTCAAATGGTACATCAAGAAATATGGTTTTTATATTTTTTTCTTTTAATAGCATTCTGTTGCGTTCCTGTATAAATGCTCCGCCTCCGAGGTCTAGAATGCTGTTTTTATTGTTTGATATTTTTTTTTTTTTATTTTTTTTT
>CALXSC010000102.1 GCA_944391025.1 uncultured Rickettsiales bacterium | reverse complement strand
TAATGACATTAGAACAAAAGTATAGAATTAGTAGTATAATAGCACAAACTGGTAATAGTTTGTCTTTATATAATAAACAAGCTGTTATAGATATAACACAAGGTATTCAAATGCAAGCGGGATTATTAGCTTTTTTAATACCTCCATTATCTTTCAAAATAGTTCAAGGTATGCAAAACTTTGGCGAAAGTATGGCTTCTGGCATTGCCAGTGCCGGCAGTTATGCCACAAGTCAGGTGGTTAGCGAAGTAGCTAGTGGTAATTTAAGTTATGGCAATGGAAGTTTTAAAAATACAAGTTATGGGAATGAGAGTTTCGACAACAAGAATTACAATAATACAAGTGGCAACCAATTTAAAGCGATGAGATTGAATCTTACTTCAACGGAAGATCAGGTTAATTCAAGTAGAATAGCTTTAAGTGAAGCAAAATCAGCTAATGAATCTTATTCGTCAAGCTTAACAAAATCTAAGCAAGATTTGGAGGACTTTATTGCTAGTAATACTAATTTAAATAGCAAAAATCATAGTTATTCAAATACAGATACGATAAAAGGAAATGCGGGAGGTAGTATTGGAGTCAACCTTGGAATTTTTAAAGCTTCTGGTGGTGTAGATTACGAAAAAGCCAATATTTGGGCGGATTCTCAAAATATAACTGGGGAAAAAAGAAAAGCATTTAATGAGATGATCCAAAAACATAATAGTTTACAAACTAACTATACTAACTCAGAAGCAGATGTAAAATCAAAACAAAGAATGTTAGATTATAATTTGGCAACTTCTGTTCATTCCGGAATTGATTGGAATAAAGAAGGTTATAATTATTTGAAAGAGCTTGGTTATAGTGATGAATGGATTGATAATCATCAACAAGAAGCACAAAAATTGTGTAACAGTTATATTAAAAGTAAAATTTTTAATTCCAATAAATCAGATATGCTTGATTATGTTAATAATTCTCTTGAAATTAATAAAAATCAGTATAATAATCAGAATAATATTATTGATGATGGATTCGATTATCAAAAAAATAACTTAGATAAAAATAATCAATTACATCAAATGAAAAATACAGAGTTTTCTAGTTTGGATTGGAATATAAAAAGGAAAAATGATTAGGAGCTATTATGAGAAGAATAAATATTATGTTTTTGTTGTTTCTTTTTTCTTGTTCTTCTTTTATTCATTCTGAATATAAAGAAAACTTTCAGAGTGTAATGTCGGAAAATGAATTTTTTAAACTTAAAAAGAATGGAAAGTCATTAGAAGACTTAAATAACTATAAGGATTTTTGTCTCAAAACTGACTATTTTTTCTGTCATCAGAAAAATACTCTTTATTTTATTTATTCAAATTTCAAAGATGATGAACTGACTAAAGATTATAATAGTTCTGATTTTACAGTAGAAGCAGAAAGATATTTTAGTAATGAGAAATATTTTAATAATTTCAGTAAAAACGACGGACAACAATGTATTGTTCAATATTATAATATAAAATCTTACAGATTGCAGCTTATAAGAGAGCTTGAAAAAAAAGTAGACTTACAAAATAAGACTAGAACAGCGGAGGTAAATAGAAATATAGAAAATCTCGAAAAGTTTATAGAGCAAGAATATTTAAAATCCTTTCATGAAAAAATTTCTATATCATTAAAAAATAATTTTGGAATTTATAATTTTAAACCAGAGCAATGGAATTTTAATAATCACTATATCAGAGTAACTACTGATGGTAATAATGTTAATGTAATTAAGGACGATAAATTAATTTTCAGTTCTAATATTAATAAATATAAGCCTGTTGATTTTAATACTACGGGAAATATATATATGGCAGGAAAGAAAAAAATAGACAATCTTGTTGAAACATATAAAAAGAATAATATTTCAAAAGACCTGCAAGAAAAATGCAAACACTATTTGCCTTTATAGAGTTAAAGATATAAAAAAATCCCATTGCATTAATAAAGAAACTATAACAAGTATTATTAAAAAAGTTATAGCAATTCCCTTTTCCTTTTTAGATAGCGAGGACCACTCTTTATAATTTTCTTTATTATAATAATTTGAACTTCTACTATTATTAGAAAATGGTGCTAATACACCAGTTTCAACATATTCGGGATGTCCATTCGCTATGTTTATAGCATCAAATTGGTGACTTGTGTTAAAATTGTTGTGGAAATTATCCATATTTTTTACCTTTATTAATTAATAAATTTTTTATTTAATCTATAACTTCTATTTTTATTTGAGGTATTTTCAATTTCTAAAAAATTTTTATTTACCAATTTATTAGCCAAATTTCTTGCTGATCTTTGTGTAAAATTAAATAGCTTTGCAATATCATTTGAAGTTATAATATCCATATTTTCAAAAAGTGTCAAAATTTTTCTTTCCTGCGGAGTTAAAGAACGAAGTATTTTACTTTTATCGTTCAGATTACCGTTTAATTGCCTCTGGGCGTGTTCTTTTATCTTTTTAAGGCTATCTAGCATGCCAAAAATAAAATACTCTATCCATGGTGTTATATCCGCTTCAGCACGACCAAAATAATAGTTGTGATGTTCACCAATAGAGATTGCATTGTAGTATTCTTGTAGATTTCCAGCATAGTATTCTTCCAGTGAATAGATACCATTTAAATCATAACCTTTTTTATACAAAATAAGGTTGGTTAAAAGTCTCGCAGTTCTGCCATTTCCATCGTAATAGGGATGTATTGTCACAAATTGATAATGGGCTATGCCAACAAGTATTGGTGTTGGTATTGTATCCAAATTTTTATTGATATATTCAACAAATTCTTTCATGAGCAACGGAACATCCTTTGCTTCTGGTGGCATATAAACTATTCTACCGTTTGAGCTATCACGAATGACATTTTGACCATCTCTATATTGGCTTGGTTTAACTATGCTTCTACCATCTCCCTCAGCTAATGCATGAATAGTTTTTATTTCATTTTCAGTTATTTGGTTTTTTATATTATTTTCTACATATTCTAAAGCAAGATAATATCCTTTTATTTCGTTTTCGTCCTTCTGTTTACCTATAATCTTTTTATTATCAAAAATAACTTCTTTTACTTCATTTTGATCAAGTTTATTCCCTTCAATAGCTGTTGAATAATGAACAGATTGTAGTTTTGCACTTTCACGAAGTGTTTTTATTACTGCGGGTGTAATAGGCAGGCATTTAATATTTTCATTACTATTATTAGTCATACGCAGCCCTATTCCTTGAATAAAAACTCTCAAAATAATTCATTAAATCACTTGGCACAATATAGCTTATTTGCCCCTTGTTTCTTATGCTATTTGAAAAATCCTTGCTTCTAATATAATCCAAAAAACAATCATACTTTGCACTTTCAGGACTTGTAGGCTTTATTCTTGAAAATTCATTGTCCAAACCAACGCATACATTGGTATTGGCTAATATATTTGCCTGTATCTGTATAAATTGACTGATAAATAGATCAATCTTATTCGCAAATACTAGGTTGATATTGTTAAAACTAAAATATTTTTTGTTTAATATTAAATTTGGTTTTTTATCATTAATATTTAATCTGTTTAAAGTTTCCTTTCTATAGTTTGAATTCAAGTAGGATTTTAAATTTTCAACTGCCAAAAAATCATATTTTTCATATTGTCTGGCTTCTTGTTGAAATTTTTCTTGGTTTACATCTTTATTTCTCATAATGTATTATTCCCCCAGTTCTGTGTTTTTTCATTAATAATAAATTGCTTTAAAGCTACTCTGTAGTTCGGATAGGTTTTATTTTTTATCTCGCAATGGTTAATTAAGTCATTGAATTTTTTGTCAACGAGACTCTGATTTATATTGTTTAATTTCATAAATAGTTCCATATCTGGATCGTCATTACTACCCCACCACTCCCACCATTCTTTAAGCTCTTCCAATGTATGAAGAACCAAGTATTTTTGGGTTGGCAAAGGCTCACCCTTTGACTTATTTATTTTCAAAGAATTAGATAAATTTTTTATTGATTGATTTAAAAGATTTTTATCTTTTTTATTAATTATATTTTTATCTTTATCTATATCTATATCTTTATCTTTATCTATATCTATATTTATATCTGTTAATTTTTCGTTAGATACAAAAATACCATTTAACGTTTGTTCATTTTTTTTAACATTTTTAACGTCGTTAATTTCGTTAAAATCGTTATTAACATTTTTAACATTTTTAACGTTCGTTAACATCGTTAATCTATTGTTAACATTTTTAACATCGTTAAAATGTGTTAAATAGCTTTTATATTGTTTGCCCCTTTTAAAACCGCTTATCTTTCCAGCTTTTGAATAGCTATTCTCTACTTTCTCGTTATATTTCTCGGTATTAATATCAAAATAGCTTTTAAAGTGTAAAAATACCATCTGAGTTTTTTCATCAAGATTCGGAACTATGCCATCAATTTGAAAATCAAAAATAGCTCTAAAAAGACTTGCTACTTGAATATCGGAAAGATTATCAAGAAAAATCTTATCGGTTTTGTAAAGTAAAAAAGCTTTATTATAGTCTATTTTTTTCATATTTTTCTTTTCTCGCTTGCCATATTCTTCCCGCTATTTTAATAATTAACCAAGCAATCAAGCGAGATAGATTGCTTGGTATTCCCTCAATCAAACAATCCAATAGTTTCAAAATAGTCAGCCAGTTCATCACATGACTTAACTACTATATAATTCTCATTGGCCTGTTGTTTAGTCTTTAATTCAAATTCTTTCTGCTCTTCGCTTTGTTTTCCTTTTTCTGACTTGCATTCAATCCACAGAGTTTCAGACATCTTATTATCTCTAAAAATAACCATAAAATCAGGAACGCCTTTTTTAGTTCCTTTGGATTTCAATAGAGAACCCGTAATTGCATTTCTTTTTTCACCAAATGGCATATATGTGAAGAAACCAGGTCTTCCAAATTTTCCAATAGATTCTAATTGAGCCAGATAATTTGCAATTTGTTTATGCAATCTATCCTCAGGATGCTTCATTATTCTTTTAGCCTTATTTATCTCAATCAAAGCTTTAGTTGTATTTTGTTTGGCTATTTGTTGTGTTATAGTTAAAGGTGCCATGTTATTTTGTCTCCTTAATTCTGTTGTTGTTGATTTTTGATAAGGAACCTCTTAAATTAATAAATGCTACTTTATTAATAAAATTTAAGAGGTTATTCGGATGGATTTTCTTAAAGGCACAGCTTGGGAGATTCTCAAGAAAAAAATAAAAGAAGAAATATTTATTGAAGAAGATGAAAAAATTAAAAATCTTGAAAATAGAATTGAAAAACTTGAAAATGAATTGCAAAAAGCTATTGAAAGAGCCGACAATAATAGAATACATTGTGAAAAATGCGGTTCTGTAAATATTGAACTTAAAAAAATTAGAGAAAATATGAGTGGCTATTGTCTTGAATGCACTTGTAAAGATTGCAAGTGGAAATTTAAGAGAATTAAAAAGTTTAGTGATTAAATACATTTAAGAACCCTTTTTAAAATTTTTATAATTGTATTAATGTAAAGAGAAGATATTTCTTTGCCCTCAGATGATGTATTATCGTCCAAGGTGAGTACTATAGGAATAATAAAGTCTATGCTTTCTCTTAATTCTTTTAAAGGTTCGGTATAATTTTTGATTTCTTGGGGTTTCATTTTGATTCCTCCTTGTACTTTTTATCAAAAAAACTTTTATAAGTAATTTCATAATTTGTTTTTGATATTATTCTATCAATTAATGTAGTAGATGGACGTTGTCTATTATTCATAATTTGGCTTAAATGTTTCATGCTGATTTCAAATAGATCCGCCAATTGTTTATTACTAAGCTTATATTTTTGTTTATATTTTTTTAAATCAGTAATCATATTTACTTTAATTGTAATATAGTTTATATTAAATTACATAGTATGTAATAAAAAGTCAAGATATTTTTTATTGATTTTTTATTTAAAAAATGGTAAATTACATTAGAAGTAATTTTTTTTAAAAAATGCCAAGGATAAAATTAGAAAAAACTATCAAAAATAACTTGGGACAAATATTAAAAGATAAAAAGATGACAGCTGAAGATTTAGCTGCAAAAATACATACAACCCCTGCAACAATTAGTAGATTTAAAAATTTAAAAACAAATCTATCTATGGATAGTATTATTGATATTACACAGGTGTTAGGTATAACTATTGGTGAGTTATTTGGTGAAATTCCAGTTAATTATAAAGACATAATTAATATAAGATATATAGACAATATCAATAATTATTCTAGTTGTGATAATTTAGAAACAATAGGTCAATTATATGGAATTTCGGCAAATCTATTAGCGGAAATTGGGTTAAATAATTCTCAAAAATTAATAATGACTAAAATTCTAAATAATTCAATGTATGATTTAATTAGTCCAACCGATGATATTATAATCGATATTACTGATAATACATTCAATCGTGATGATATATATTTGATGGAAGATCAGAATAGGCTTGATATTAGATTGTTAACATTAATTAAAGATGATAATAAAATAAATGTCAGTATGTATAATAAACGATTTACTGGCAATTTAAGCTCTAATTATGAAAGAGCTGAGATTAATAAATTAATCTGTGGTAGGGTGGTTAAAATTTTAAAAAATACTAATTAATAAGGAGATATATGAATAATAATCAAAATAATAATACGAATAATAATAACAATAACCAAGGGATTAATAGAATTAATACAATCAATTCTAATGTTCAAAAGTTCGGAAAAACAATGTGTAATTCTGTTGATCCAAAATTAATGAATCAAAAAAATACAAATACCAATAGCAATAAAAAATAAAAAAAGCAATATAAAATAAATATTAAATATATTGTTTAAATTATTTGATAATTTGTTATTTTTGCGTAATAAAATCAATAATTTAGGTTCATATCCTATGATATAATCTATTTTTGCATCTTTAATCTTATTATGAAATTTTAGGCTTTCTATTAGTATTTCGGCATCTGGTAATGGAAGACAAAAAGGAAACGGTGGTAAAACAGAATAATATATGGTTGCTATCATAATAAATGAAATCAAAACAAATCCATAGATAACATTATTAATTATATTATCAAAATGGTTCTTATTTAGTATTACAATACTTAATAAGGCAGTGATAATTCCAATTATATAATATATAAAAGTATAAGCTTTACTTCTTATTTTTTCTATTGACTGTTGCCCTGCTTCTATATTTTTAATTAAATTATCATACAACCAATCAATTTTTTCTTCTTCGTATTTTTCAATAGTTAGTAGTTTTTTTTGATATTCTAAATATTCATTATCCATAGTAAGCTTTTTTATTAATCATAACAAATTTTTTTTAAAAATGAAAGTATATTTTTTAATTAATTCTACCACTAATCTTTTATTTTTCAAGTATTAAAAATTTTTTTATAAGAAAATTACAATTTATGTAATTTTTTTCTTGACAATTAAAAAAGTTAATTACATAATATGTAATATAAATTAACTTAAATGTTAATTAAAAAAGTTGTCTCAATATTGTGAATTTAATATCTACCTAGTATATGTAGAAAAATATAATATACTATAAGAAATTCTACGGAGATATGTTTTTCTTAACGAGATTATAAAGCCATAGATCACACATGTTGTGGCAACTTGAAAGAATAGTCGGCATTTATAACTTGTTTCTAATATCAAATATTCATAATGGTTTGAATACTTAATATTCTCTAAACTTAAAACCTAAAAGATTAACCGCATTCATGCGTTAAATGGAACTCTGGCGAAATCTACTTTGATTAGTCGGTAAGAGACCCGAGCAAGTCTTTAAACTGCTTAATTAATCACAGGCTGGTAAATAAGCATAGATATATATAACGCGGACTATTATATCGCTAGAGTAATTGCAAGTGTTCTAAATTGTGTTTGGCACCGCTTATTTAAAAAAATTCTAGATAAGTTTTTTAAAAAAAACTTTACCAGTCTCTGATTGATTATTAATAATAATTAAAAGGTGTATTTATGTTATTAAATATAGATGAGACTTATAAAAAAATAAAAAATGGGACATTGACAGAAGAAGAAAAAAAAGAAAATAAAAAATATTTTTTGTCAATTTTCAAATGTAATTTTAAAGAAATACATAATTATTTAAAATTTCTTTATAAAAGAAAAAATGATAATGAATTTTTAGAAAGTTTTAGAACTTTTATTTATTGTGTTTACGGAATTAACACATTAGAAAAAGAATTATCTTTAATACAAAAAATAAATAGTAAATAAAATGAAAAACTTTAACAGTTGTTCGGAATTTCCGAACAACTGACAATTAATACAATCTCAACTTATAAATAAAATTTAAACTATATGTTTTTTAAATCCACAAAACAGCCACCAAAAAATATAATGATTATTGTTATGAAGTGGCGAAAAGAAAAAACCGAAAACGGTTATGATTACTATCAAGATATTGAAGAAATTAATAGTAATCAATATAATCCATCATATTATGACGGATGGACGTTTAAAATAATAGGTTAGCAACTCACCTTTTAAACGAGTTGCAACAAACTGATGGGTTAGACTAAAATAAGTCAGGATAATATAAGTTAGAAAGTCAATAATAGGACGGTGCCTTTTAGAGAGGTATTTTTTTATTAATTTATAATATTTTTATATAATACCCGTCCTACTTTAATTAATTGTTTATTATCACCAATAAAAGCTGGCTAAATATATTTTTTAATTTTCCTTAATTTTATTAATATATTTATTTATTTTTGCATTTTTGATTTTTTTTATTCTCCCAATTCTTTAATGTCAAAGATGTATTCTTAATTGATATTTAGTCAGCTTCTAATGGTTTTAATTCAAAAAATCAAATTAACAGGCGAGCAAACGGAGGCTCCGTTAATGGCTCGCCTTAAATCAATTTTAATAATTTTATCAATAACAACTAGGACCAATAACATGAACCATCAGCATCAACGACAAATATTTTTCAAAAACAATCTAAAGACCTATGGATTAATTCAAGGTCTTTATTTAAATATAAGGCTTTGTTTATTAAATGATATTAAGAAATTTATTTTTAATAATTCATAAACAGCAATGGAACAATGGAAATGAAAACGACTTAAAGGCATAGGTGGATCTGATGCCTCTGCAATTCTTGGCCTTAACCCCTATATGTCAAATGTTGATTTATGGAAAATTAAAACTGGCAAGACATTTCAAGAAGATATAAGCAATAAAGATGTTGTAAAATATGGTGTGGCGATGGAACCTGTATTGATTGAAATGTTTAAAGTTGATAATCCACAATACGAAGTAGGACATAAAGACTATGATATAAGATACCATAAAGATTACGATTTTTTATTCGGCAGTCTTGATGGATACTTAACAGATAAAGAAACAGGAAAGCAAGGAGTTTTAGAGATTAAGACTTGTCAGATCAATGGTGGCAATTATTCAAAATGGAAAGACAAAATACCGGATAATTACTATTGTCAAGTCTTACATTATTTGCTATGCACGGGCTTTGATTATGCAATAGTTTTTGCACTATTGAAGCATCAATCTTATATTGAGATTAAAAAATATGATATACAAAGAAAAGATGTTGAAGAAGAAATCAATTATCTTCTTCAAAAAGAATTAGAGTTTTGGGAATATGTAGAAAAAGATAAAGAACCACCTTTAATTCTACCACAGATTTAATTTACCAACTTCCAAGCATTAAAACATCAAATAAAAATTTAATTATATTTAATATAATTTGACTATTAAATAAATAGTTTTTAAAGTTAAAACATATTAAAGTATTACTTTTTAGTTTACATTTTAGTTAAAATATAGTATGCTTTATTAAGGAATAATAGGAGATAAAATGAAGAGAAATTTGAAATCTTATTTATTTGGCTTTTTTAATGGTTTTGGATGTATTTTTACTTTTTGGGAAACTCCAAAATTTAAAGATAATAATATTAAAAATACACCATTAAAATCAGTTGAAGAAATGAATAGAGAAAGCTTTAATAAATCTTGGTATCAGGTTGGTTCAAATTTGAGACAGGCTTATGATAATGTAGCTAATAAATATGGTTATAAAAATGAGCAATAAGCAGCCAGATAAAAAACAAGAGCAACAACAAAATCAAATTCTTATACAGCAACAACAGATGGTTTCAAGTCCACTTCCTCCGCCTGAATGGCTGGAGAGATTTGTTAAAGTTTATCCTGATGCTGCAAAGGAAATTTTTGAAGATTTTAAAAAAGTTAGCGAAATTAACAGGGAAATATCTTTAAGAATAGTAAATAATGAAACGGAAAAAATAAAATTACAAGCCAAAGAATTAAAAGTCATAAAATTATCACAATGGCATGGGTTTATTGCTACAATATTGATTTTATGTTCTAGTATATTTTGTGCTTATATAGGACAAAAAGAGGTAGCATTAGGATTTTTGAGCCTATCACTGGTCGGAATAATCCAAGCTTTAGTCAGAAAAAAATAATCTTGACAAATAAATTTAATCGTTTAATAATTGGGGTGTTCAAGTTTATAAAGCGAGCAACACCCTCGTATTAGGTGGTTTTTTAATATCTATATGTCGGGTGTGGACGAATACAATACCCTTTGGGAAATAAATCCGAAGTCTTACTTTGTAAACTTGAACAACACCTGACACCATAAATTTATATGATGTCTTGTAAATTATTAAAGTTCAAATTACAAAGGAAAGAATATGTTAAATATTTTAAAATATAATAATAATCAAATTAGAATGATGGAAAAAGATAGTGAATATTACTGGGTTGCTGGTGATGTTTGTAAAGCATTAAATCTAAATAATATAACAAAAGCATTAGAAAGGGTTGATAAAGATGACTTAACTAAAAGTAAAGTCGTGGACGATCTGGGTAGAGAACAGAATAGTTATGTAATCAATGAAAGTGGTTTATATTCATTAATATTGACTAGTGAAAAAGAAGAGGCAAAAACATTTAAAAGATGGATAACAAAGGAAGTTTTGCCAACTTTAAGAAAAACAGGCTCATATAGTTTAAACAATAAAGATACCTACAACTACTACACCTCAGACCTAATTTCAAAAGACCTAAACAATCTTGATATAGTCCGAATGGATGACAACTATAATAAAGAAAGACCTTGCTATTGGTGTCCTACTATATGCACTTGCGGACATTGTGGAATAGCTAAACATCTTCAAGTAGATCAGAAGAATAGTTTAAATCTACATTGTATATTTGAGAAGATGATAAGAAGTGAAATAGATAAAGACTATAAACAATATGATTTATTATATAAAGTAATCTATGACCTAGTAAAGACTAATAGACAAATAGATTGGGAACTAGGCTTTAATTGGGACTTTTTACAAAGAATATGTGGTTTAGCTTTTATAGGCTATAAAGCTAAATATAAATATGATACTATCAATAATAAGCCAGAAGAAGTTAAGAAAAGGCTTTGTATGGCTTAATAATCAAAGAATTTTATTTATACCTACTAGTAAGTAATTCTTACTAGTTAGGGATTATTAACTAAATTTTAAGGAAAAAATAAAATGTTAGAAGTAAAAATTTTAACTCCGCAAGATAAATTCTTAACGGCGATAGAGTTTAATTATGATGAACTAAAACAAGGTTTACAAGAAAATTTGGAAAAATATCAAAATCTAGTCTTTACAGAAGAGACTATGAAAGAAGGTAAAGATACAAGAGCAAAGTTAAATAAACTTAAAAAAGCTCTTGATGATAAAAGAAAAGACATCAAGAAACAATGTCTAGAGCCTTATGAAAAATTTGAAGTAAAAATTAATGAACTAATAGGACTTGTTGATAAACCAGCACTTGCAATTGATAGTCAAATAAAAGCATATGAAGAAGCATTAAAGGAAGCAAAAAGAACTGAAATAATTACTTATTTCAATTCTCAATCCCCATTTGGCGATTTAATCAAAATAGACCACCCTTGCTTTTGGGATGAAAAATGGTTAAATGCTACAAAAAAAATGAAAGATGTAGAATCTGAAATTGATAATAAAATTACTACAATTAAAGAAGGTTTGGAAACAATAGATTTGACTTTTAAAGATTGCGAATTTAGGGGACAAATGAGAGATATATTTTTAAAAACTCTTGATCTTACACAAGCTTTGAATGAAAAAACAAGACTTGAAAATCAAAAGAAAGCAGAAGAAGAATATAAAAAGAAACAAGAAGAAATAAAAAAACAACAAGAAATACAAACAAAACAACAACAACAAGAAATAGTTGTTGAAAAAGTTGAAGAAGTTAGAAAATGGAAGACTTTCTCTGTTGAAGTATCAAAAGAAGAATTTGTTAAAATTAGACGATTCTTAATTGAAAACAAAATTAAATATGAATTTGAAGATAGTGCAAAAATTTAGTAATTAAATAATGGAGTAAAAAAATGTCAGTATCAAACAGTTTAATCAAAAAAACAAACACTCAACCAACTACTTTTAGTGCATTTTTATCACAGGATGCCATAAAAAGGAAAATTAATGAAATGGTTGGTGGTAAAGATGGACAAAGATTTATTACATCTATATTAAGTGTAGTAAGTAATAATCCAACAATAGCAGAATGCGAAAAGTCTACAATACTTTCTTCTGCATTATTGGGTGAAGCTTTAAAATTAAGTCCAAGTCCACAATTAGGACATTATTATATTGTCCCTTTTAACAATACCAAAAAAGGAATTAAAGAGGCACAATTTCAAATAGGTTATAAGGGATATATACAGCTAGCTATTAGATCGGGACAATACAAAAATATAAATGTTGTATCTATTAAAAAAGGCGAGCTGATAAGCTATAATCCATTAACAGAAGAGTTAGAAACAAAGTTTATTGATGACGATGAAGTTAGAGAACAGACAGAAACAATAGGCTATTATGCAATGTTTGAGCTAATCAATGGCTTTAAAAAATCTATTTATTGGTCTAAAAAGAAAATGTTAGCCCATGCCGATAAATATAGCCAATCTTTTAGCTTGAATGCTAAAAAAGGTAAAGAGGCTTGGCAAGACAAAGTTTCATTTGCTGACTATGAAGCCAATAGGGAAAAATACAAAGACAATAAAAATTATTCTAGTTTTTGGTATAAAGACTTTGACGGAATGGCTTTTAAAACCCTTTTAAGACAATTAATATCAAAATGGGGTATAATGTCTATTGAATTGCAAAACGCTTTTGAAAAGGATATGGGTGTCATTAAAGATGATGGAAAAGTTGATTATGTAGACAATGAAGATACCATTAACACATCAGTAAACATAAAAGACACAGAAGCAGAAAGTCAAAAACAAGCCGAAATAGATGCGGATATAGCGGAGGCAGAAGCAGGACTTATCGCAGAAGCCGAATACAATAATCAGCAAATGCAAATGGCAGAGCAAGAACAAATGGCACAACAGGATTTAGATTTAGCTGATGGATTTTAAACTACAAGCCGAGAAATCGGATTTTAAAATATTATGAGAATCAGGATAAATAAATTTAAATATGCAACTAATCAACGATCACTTTCAAAACTACAAACAATATAACATACCAAAAGCACAATTAGTTATAGCGGACATACCCTATAATGTAGGTAAAAATGCCTATGGAAGCAATCCTATGTGGTATGTTGGTGGAGATAATAAAAATGGCGAAAGTAAACTTGCAGGCAAAGAATTTTTTGATACAGACAAAGATTTTAGAATTGCTGAGTTTTTTCATTTTTGCAATAGACTTGTAAAGCCCGAACCCAAAGAAACTAATAGTGCGGGATGTATGATTGTATTTTGTGCTTTTGAACAACAATTTGAGCTTATAGAAGAAGCAAAGAAGTATAACTTTAAAAACTATATTCCCTTGACTTTCTATAAGAATTACAGCCCGCAGGTATTAAAAGCCAATATGCGAATAGTTGGAAATACCGAATATGCTTTATTATTTTATAGGGATAAACTGCCGAAATTTAACAATAGAAATTCAATGGTGTTTAATTCAATGCCATTTGACAGAGACACTACAACCCCTAAAATACATCCAACACAAAAGCCTATTGGATTGCTTAAATTCCTAATTGAGCTATTTACAGATAAGGATGATGTTGTTATAGATCCAGTTGCTGGCAGTAGTTCAACTCTATTGGCAAGCGAGCAACTAGGCAGAAAATCATTCGGCTTTGAAATCAAAAAGGAATTTGTAAAAGCATTTAATGAAAAAATTAATAAAAATATTGAAATGGAGTTATTCTAATGGAACAAAAACAATATACAATAGAGGAAAAGCTAAAAATAATTGCCGAAGCCTTAAATAAAAGAATGGGACAGACAATAGACTTTAACAAATATCAATGCAGATGCTATTTAGCATATGACTATAATACTAAATCTATTATGCAATTAGTAAATGCTACTCAAATAAAAATTGGAGGGGTTATCTATTGTTTGCATCAAGATTTTAAAAAAATTGCGGTTGAGAAGATTGGAGAGAAAGAATTGGAAAAATATTTAAAGGAGTAAAAAATGGACAAAGATTTTTTAAGAAAAAGTTTTGAAGAGTTAAAAGCTAACACACAAATAGCGATTAAAAATAATATATATATGATTGTTGCTTTTGTGAATGATAAAAGAGCACAAGAAAACGACAGTCAATATTATTTGTTATTATGCTTGGATAAAACCAAGAGACCATCGCTGTTGTATTTAACTTTTGATTATTTTGTGGAAAATTATAAGGAAATAGAATTATGCTAAAAAAATAAGTTATTAAATAAAGGAGTAATAAAATGACTAAATTAAAAGCGATTAAATCAATGGAAGACCTCAAAGAAATTGGCGAAGATAATTTAAAATGGTATCTTCAACAAAGTTATTAGGAGACAATTAGTAGACAAATATGCAAGAAGTATTGATAGTGGCAATTTTTGCCATAGTCGGCATAGCTGCGATGTATTTGGATTATAGAAATAACAAAAAGGATTAATATGGAACAACAACTAGAACAAGAAATCATACAGTGGCACACAGCCACTTTCCCACAAGCCACGCTTGAATCGCAAATCTTGAAATGACAAGAGGAGTTTAGAGAATTGGAACAGGCAAATAATTACAGAAGCTATCTATTAGAACTATGTGATTGCATAATCGTAGCTACTGCATTTAAGAGATATGGTGAGGCTGGCGAAGTTCTTTCTAAAACCTTTAATGATTGTATATTAACAATATTGAATAATAAAAAAGAAAATTGGGAGTTTAATAGTAAAATTCTCAATAGATTTATTAAGGCTAAACTTGAAATAAACAAAAACTTGAAGAGCTGGGAGTTTGTGGATAGGGTTTATAAACATTTGGAGGTAGATGATGACAGAAAATACAAACAATGAATATACATCTTTTGATTGGGATAATTCCCAATACATTAAAAAGCTAGAAGA
>CALXSC010000101.1 GCA_944391025.1 uncultured Rickettsiales bacterium | reverse complement strand
TAATGACATTAGAACAAAAGTATAGAATTAGTAGTATAATAGCACAAACTGGTAATAGTTTGTCTTTATATAATAAACAAGCTGTTATAGATATAACACAAGGTATTCAAATGCAAGCGGGATTATTGGCTTTTCTAATACCTCCATTATCTTTCAAAATAGTCCAAGGAATGCAAAACTTTGGCGAAAGTATGGCTTCTGGCATTGCCAGTGCCGGCAGTTATGCTACAAGTCAGGTGGTTAGTGAAGTGGCTAGTGGTAATTTAAGTTATGGCAATGGAAGTTTTAAAAATACAAGTTATGGGAATGAGAGTTTCGATAATGTCCAGGGGCATAAACATGACACAAATGAAACATATTATAGTGGTATCAAAAGAATTCAAGGATCTGATGGAATTGTAGCTACAACTACGGAGTCCGGAACTACATATGATACAACTATGAATAGAAGCAATACAGGGGTTTCTGCTAATTTTAGCGAGAGTCTTGAAAATGGTTTACACAATGCAGTTTCAAATTCGCAAGCAAACGCAAAAAATAAAGCTAATACATTAAATGAAACAATTACAAGAATGAACAACTCGTATAGAGAAAATAATGATTCTACAACTTCTTGGGGCGTAAATGGCAAAGGGGAAGTGAGTTTGAAGACTAGTGCCGGTCTCAAGGTATTTGGAAATGGCGCAACTGTTGAAGGGGTAGTCAGCACGGCAATGCAAGCTGGATATGATGAACGCACAGCAAAACAATTAGGTAACGAGTTTGGTCTGATTAAAAATCAACAAAAATCTTATACGGAATCTTTAAATGAAGTTTCTAATTATCAAAAGAGTTTAGATTATGTTACTAGAACTGGAGCAAATATAGCTAGAGATCTAACAGATGAAATGTTCAATAAAAAACGAGAAAATGGAATATCCGAAAGCGAAATAAAATCATTAGCAAATGATAGAGAACTTCTAGCTAAAGAACTCCAAGATTATGCTTTTAGTAAATTTAATTTAGATAAACCACAAATGTATATAGATCATAATAATAGTAGTAGACAGTTTCAAAATTCATATGATAATCTCAATTTTGATAGTGAACACAATCAAAGAATAGCAGGAGTTGATAAAAATCAAGTAACAAATAAATTCAATGATAAATTTAAAAAAAGTGAATAGAGATTGCAACAAAAATTATTGAAGAAAGAGTGCCTAGAATAAAAAATAAGGTTAATATTTTAACGAATATATTAACTTCTTTATATCCATCATTATGGTTGTCAGATTTATTAAAATTTATTTTAAAATTTGAAAATGTATTTATGGATTCAAACTTATTTGCACTATAGTTTATGGGATCTGCAATATTAGTGTTAAAATTTTGATATGACATAGTTTTTATTTAATTATTAATATATTCAACTGGAGCGGTTTTATAAAATGTTGCTTCTTCTATGAGTTTTTTAGTGCTTTCTTCTAAATCTTTATCTTTCAATAAAGGTTTAAGTTCTAAATTTATTGTTTCTATAACAGCAGGTTCTTGATTTATTATGTCAGCTATTGTAAAGTTAATAAATTTTAGGCAGGATAAATGAATTTTAAATACTAATTGATTTTCCTGCTTTAGTTTTTCTTGTAATAATACTTCGTTTAAAAATGATCTGAATGTATTAATTGCCATTTCATAATTTCCACATGTTTTTGCAATTTCTTGGACGTCAGAATAATATTGATTTTCGGCTTCATTTTTATATTTAGCATAATATTTGTTAAATGTGGTATTATCGGCTAGCACACTATTATATTGCACAAAAAAAGCTATAAATGGTATTATGAATATTTTCTTCATATTTCTTTCCCTTATATATTTTTTAATTGATATGCTTTTTCGGTTTTTGCATCAAATTGTATTTTTACAAATCCATCTTGAACCAACTGTTCGTCTAATTCAAATACTAATAAAAACGAGTTAGAATCTTTTATTTTTTGAAATAATGTTATTATTTTACCCTCAAAAACACCATCAAAGCTAATTATCTCTTCATCAATAGATGATAAAGTAATATAACCTGCCTCTGTAAATTTATCATTTTTTTGGTCAAATTTATGAATTGTGTTTTTTATACCTGGTATTGTTTCAATCTTTGGCATAAAAATTATATTTTCATCAATTTGACCATGAATTATTTCACGGTCATTGTTTTGTTCTATTGCTATAAATCCAATTTCTTCTAATTCATTTTTATCTATAATAGAATTGTTTTGTTTTTCAGTTTTATCCTGTATGTCAGACTCAAATATTTTCCATTCTGGTTGATTGTTTATTTTATTAACATTCCTAATAGCAACAATTTCAATATCTTTAAATACCCCTGTAAATCTTTTTGTATTCTGTAATATTTTTTTATTAAAATCATTGTTGTCTATAATTTTAACGGTGGTTTCCAATTCTATTTCCTCAATTTTTCCGTCTACGTCATCTATATTTAAATGACCGCATTGTTCTATTCCTCTTTCTGTATTGTCGTTTCTTACAAAAATAGCCCAATCTGGTGCGAATTCATTCATATAATGCTCTATTCTCGGAACTTTAAAAACTAAAACACTTTCTTTGTTTATTGTCCCAGACAAATATGGCTCTCCTAAATGTTCTTCGCTTTTGCCTTCTTTCTCCCATAAGGCACCAATATTCTTATTTGTAGTTTTACTTTCTTTGTTATTATCTCTAAAAAATTTAAACATGATTTTTTCTTTATTGATTAATAAAAAGCCAACTCATTTATTTTTTCAGTAATCAATGTTTGATATGGAATACCAGTTGCAAGTGATTTAGCTTTAATTTTATTTAAAACTACATCATTAATCCTGATTGTAATGCTTTTATTTTTTTTCATATTCTTTATTGTATTTTTAGCTACAACTCGAGCTGTTTGCTTTGTTTCCTCTAAATTACCTACGCTTTTCCATTCGCCTCTTTCTTGCTCTTCAAGAAACTCTATTTCCTCTTGGTCTAATTGCATTCCATTAATAAATTTTTTGTCTATTGCCATTTTCAACTCCTTTATTTGTTTAAATATTTTTTTGTAAGTTTTCTATCTGGAATAATTGTTTTTAAAAAATACCATTTATTTATATGGTCTATAATATATGGAACTTGATATATATAGTTATTTATGCTTATTAGATATATCCTTTGATTTGGGTATTTTTCTTTATTGTGGTGTTCCAAAACATCAACTATATCTTTCTTTTCCAAATAGATAACTATTTCCTCAAACGATATATTCCTTGTCTTTTTTAAAAACTCGTTTTTTTCTTCACTCCATTTATAAATGTAATCCATAAATTAAATATTAACAAAATATATTTACATAATAGAGTAATGTATATTAAATGTCAATACAAAATTGATAATATTTCAAAAGACTTGTAAGAAAAATGCAAACATTATTTGCCTTTATAGAGTTAAAGATATAAAAAAATCCCAATGCATTAATAAAAAAATTATAACAAATATTATTAAAAAATTATAGAAATCCTTTTTTCTTTTTTAGATAGTGAAGACCACTTTTTGTAATTTTGGTTATTATAATAGTTTGAATTTTTACTGTTATCAGAAAATGGAGCTAATACACCAGTTCCAACATATTCAGGATGTCCATTTGCTATGTTTATAGCATCAAATTGATGGTTTGTATTATAATTGTTATTAAAATTATCCATAATTTTTCCTTTATTAATTAATATAATTATTCTTTAAAAGGTATTAGTCCATCTTTTTTTAAAACATAAATCAAATTTTTAGAAACTTCCAAATCTTGTAAATTTAATATATATTCTTTTTTATCTGTTGGTATAATTAAATTTTTTTTCTTTAAAATAGACAATAAATAAGTAGCATGCCTAGAAGTAATTTTTAATCTATCTTGTAGTAAAGAATTACTCAAATTAAATAAAATTTTATTTTTAACAATACAGCATAAAGCATTAGTTTCTTCTCTATTTATTACACCTAATTCAAACAATCTTTCAAAGACAACAGATAAAATTGTAGAAAAATATTTTGCATCTGATAATTTGTAAATTTTTTCCATTTCTTCTTTTAAACCAGTTAAAACATATTCACACCATTGTATTAAGTTTTCCTTTTTACCGCTGTCAGCTAGATCTAAATATTTAAAATAGTTTTCTCTATTTAAACAAAATATAGCCGAAATATTAACCAAATTATTAATATTAAATCCATATTTTAATAGCATAGTATATGTTAATAATCTTGATGTTCTACCATTGCCATTATCAAAGGGGTGTATCCATACAAATCTGTGATGTACTAAGGCTATTTTTATCAAATCGTATTGCGGTGGATCATCCCTATTTATAAAATCAATTAACTCTTGCATATATTCATGAACTAAAATAGACTCTGGCGGAGTATGGGTGGACTTAGTTATTGTTACATTTATTTTTCTATATTCGCCCGGCGTTTCGCTTCCTTCTTTCTCTAAATTGTTTGTCGTAATTTTATGGAGTTCTGAAATAAATATTCTATTAATAGGTGCATCTTTATTATCATTTATGAATTTTATTGCATTTTCTATTGATTGAATTTCTTTTAAATTGTCCTCAGAATTGGTTTTATTTGCGATTTTACCAGCAATAAAATCATTAATAGTCGTTCTATTTCCCTCTATTCTAGCCGAATAAACACTTTCTAAAATATGAAATAATCCTTTGATTTGTTCAAAATAAATATTATTAATATCCGTTAAACTATTTTTCCTTAAGTGTTCCAAATCCAATATTAAACTCATTAAATTACTATTAAATTCTGGTGTTATAAGTTCCAATTTATAATCTTTAAACATTCTACAAAATCCTTTTTGAGTTTCTACACATAATGTATAATTATATATTAATATTACAATTTTTAATTGTCAATTACTATTTTTTACTTTCTACAAAAATAACTACAAAATATATTATTATTTTATATTATTTTTTTTAAATTAAAAAATATTTTAAATTTTATTGCAGATAAATAATTTTATCAGCAATACGTTGCAGATAAAATTTAGTTAAATTCTAACTCAATATTTATGATTTTATTTAAATATATTTAATTTTCTGAATTTTATATAAATACAATTATATAAAAAAATAAAAATTTCTGGCATAAAAAACATTAATACAAGAATTATATTTACTATACCCGAAACTATACTAAATATAGAACATTGTAATAATCTTGATAAAATTGATAAAGATATGCTTGAAAATAAAAAAATTTCTAAATGTATTTTGCCAAATAGGTAAAAATTAACATAGGTAAAAAACGGAACAATAAATAAAACAAAAATAATAAGGTAAATCATTTTATATTGTAAAGGTAAAAATATGAATAAATTAAGAGATATAAAAAAAAGTGCTATTTTAAACATTGCCATTTTATTTTTTAAGATTTGCTGTTTAAAATTATTTTGTAAGTTTTTCATATTTTTCCTTTATTAATTAATATTTTTTATTTAATATTGTTTATATTTATATTATAGTGTAAAAATTTATAAATCCATATCAAAATCTAAATCTTTATTGCTAATGCTATTTTCAAGGGTATTAATCCTTTCTATTGCAAATTCCTTTATCTCTTTAAAATCGTTTAAAGCAGTATTAAAGTTTATTATTTCATTATCTTTGCCATAACACATATTATTAACAAAACTTTCATATTCTTTTTTATACATTTTATCATTAGTTAAAGAATCAAATGTATCATTTAACGAAGTAATTAAATCTATATCTTTGCTTGATCCAGATCTACCTAAATCATTATTAAAAGATTTTTGCAACATATTAACAAAATTATCTGTTTGTATTTGACTATGTAAAGCAGATAGGTCGTGTAGATGCCTCATTATTGTAGGATCATTTCTTATGCCAAATGGTTGTGTTCTGTCTTTAATTTGAACTCTCCACATTAAAGCACTTAGTTTATTGCCCGCGATTTCTTCAAGAGATATGCAATCTATATTGAATTTGTCCGATTTGTTATTGTCTTTATTATCAAGAGAATCAACCATACTTTCTATTTGACAGCATTTTGTCTCCAAATTTAATTTTTCAAAACCCATCTCAAACTTTATGTTGCTTCTTAAAGATTTGTCTAAACTATATTCTTTTGGATAGTCTATATAAAAGCCAAAAAAATTGCTTTCATTTCTTGATTGTATTGTTTCTTCTATAACTTTTACATTTGGAATTTTATTAATTTCCTGAATAATATATTCTCTATATTCCCTTCTGTCGTTTCTAGTTTTTTCTGTCTTAGTTTTAACTCTAAAATCAACATCTTCTGAAAATCTCTTTATTATCTTGTGTCCTTTATGTAAACTCGTTCCACCGGAAAATATAGGAGTAATCTTATCAGTTTCTAAATTAGATAATGTTTTTAAAATCTCTGTAATATATATGTCTTTTTCTAAAAAAGATGGGTCTATCCTATGTTTATCCCATACATAATTTATTATATTTTTTAATTCTGTTTTATCCATATTTATACTCTTAACCTTTCATATTTTAAACTATAACCACCCTCACTTATTTTCCTAGTTATTCTACTCTTTACTCCAATAACTCTACCTGTTGGAACTTGTGTACTCTGAAAATTGTTATACATAGTTTCATAAGTTGTTGGATATGTTTTTATACCAAGTTTTCTTAAAGCTTCTTTTCCAGCTTCAATAAGTCCCCTTTCTGGCAAAACTCTATCGGTTAAATCGCCCTTTTTAGCTTTAGAATATAAACCATAACCTATTTTCATTAATAGATTTTCTTTTATTAGTTCCCTTAAAGCTCTGCCAGTTTGGTTTCTATCAGATAGATCGTCAAAATCTTTTAGCAAAAACACTGAACTTTTGCTTCTCTTTATTCTATATCTTATTTTATCCTTTAAAGTATTAAGTTTTACCATAATTAAAAAACAAAAATACAACACTATATATTACAAATATACAACATTATTATTTCAAATCAAGTTATTTTTATATTGAATATCAATATTTTATTAATATTATAAAAATATTGTGAAATATATTATATAAAATCGTGAAAGTATAGTTTATATTTTATTTATACTTCCATATCAATATTATCTTTATTTATTTCATTATTAACATTATTTAATGTTAAATCATTATTTAATGTCTTATTCGTTTTATTATTGCTGTCTTCTATCTCAACATCCTTTGCTCCGATTTTTTCCCCTGTATTTCCGATTAAAGCACTAATACTTTTGTCTATATTGTCAGTTATAATTGTTATATTGTCTTTTGCTCTGCTCAATCCAACATAAAAATCCTTTTGAGTTGTAAGAATAGGTCTATAACTTTCTAATGTGTAAATAACATTATGGCTAGTTTTTCCTTGTGAAGAATAGGTTGTTGTTGTGTAGTCATAATCAATATGTTTTATTAGCTTTTTTTCAGTATTTTTATTTAAGTCTAATTTAAGTTCTTGTTTTTGTTTGTCATTATCAATTAATGTTATAATGTTTTCAGTTTTATTTATATCCTTGACTACAAAGTTGCTATTCTTATAAATTCCTATTTCCTTGTGTGCAGTAGTAAACCTTATTTTATCATTTATTATGAGTTCTTTGCTTTCCTTTGAATATAGATTTAAATTGTTAAATTGTTTTTGAATATTAATTGTTATATGTTGTTTATTATCTTCTTTTACTTCCAAAATTATTTCATTAGTATTTTTATTTACGTTTACTATATTATATTCAACATCCTTTTTTATGTTTAATTTATTATTGTTCTTTAAAAAAGTAATAGAGTCATTTATATTATAATTCTCAATTTCTTTCTTTTCTTGACTTGTGAGAGATTTTAGCTCCAATGTCTCGACGCTGATTGACTTTAATTCATTGTTAATCCCGCTTTTCTCATTGTCTAATTTTATATTTTTTCTAATTTCTTTGTTTATTTCCTTTCTTATTTCATTTGAACTTGTGATAATAATTGTATTATCTTTTTCTTCTTTTGCTAGATTATTATAAGTTTTAACAGCGCTATGGATTAAATCAGTTTTTATTTTGTCTATATTGCTATTTTCTAAAAAATTTAAAAATTTATTATATATTTCTTGATTTAATTCTGTTTTGTTTGTTTTTTCATTAAATTTATAAAGATTGTCTTTTAAGCCTTTTGAATCTAATTGTTCATTCGTTCGTAATTCTATTATATGATTACTATCTTTTAATTTTTGAAATGAATTTTTTATATTCTTTCCTATTATATCATAAACAGCTTGTTTGATAGTTTCATCCCTTTGTCTTAAAATATTATTTAACTCGCTATATTGAATATATTTTCCATCTATTAATCTATGGAATGGTGTTCCACTTTCTACACTGTCCAATTGTTTTTGATCACCCTGCAATATTACTCTAACATTAAATTTATTTGCTATTGTTGTTAACTCTTTCATTTGTTTATTGCTAATCAATGAGCTTTCGTCAACTAATATAATTTTATTGCTGAATATTTTTTTAAAATCTTTTAATGAATTCTTGTTTAACTCTCTATCATTCGCATAACCATTATATTTTGCTAAAAAATTTTGTAGTGTCTCAGTTTTAATATTTGCCTCATTCTTTAAAGTATTACTTGCGGAGTGTGTAGGAGTTAGTCCAATCAGCTCTATGTTGTTTTCTTTTAATATTTCATTTAATGCTTTGATAGTATATGTTTTTCCAACACCAGCATAACCTTGTATTGCTAAAAATTGATCTTTATTGTTTAAAATAAAATCAACGGTCATTCTTTGATTACTATTTAAAGTAGAATAGGTTTTAGAATTTATCTTATCATTGGTTTTAATATTATCACTAAATAACAAATTATTAATACTATTTATTTTTGCTGTATTTTTTAGATTATTGTTTTTAACTAAATTGTTTATTTCAATAACACTTTTAAATTTATTTTTACCACTTTCAATAAAACTTAATATCTTATCCTCTAATTCTATTTGCGTTTTTGTGGTAAAAATTATTTTTTCTCTGTTACTAAATATTCCCAAATGTTTAGAATATTTTTCTAGTTCTAAATTATTATCCACAAGTTCTTTATTATTATTTATTGCCTTTTCAATTTGTTTTATTCCATATATTCCATTAGTTCTATCAATAATACAAGAAACAAGTTCCTCTTTTGTAAATGTGGATTTTCTTTCTGTTAGGTGATTTATAGAATTATTGACCGCTTGATTTAAAGATTGCATGTTCGCAGTTCTTAACTGTTCTAGATTTTTTAAATTATTCTGATACATTTCAGCTTTAAACTGTTCAATATTTATTCCAAGCTTTTCTAATAAATTGTTCCATACCGGCGATAGTTCATCTATGCCAATACTGCTGTCTTTTGCTTTTCTAGTAAATAAGGAAATGATATTTAAAGTTTCCGCATCTTCTAAACTAATATTATTTTGTTTTGCAAACTCTTCTATTTCTTTTCTTCTAGTAGAAAAGAAATCATTAAATTCCTTCGGAATTCCTTTAATTTCCGGAGCCATTTGAGTCACCTTTTTTTGCCATTCTACTTCGTAACCTAATTGTATCAAATTATTTGCCAGTTCATTATAATAAAGTTCTCGTATAAATCTTTCGCACTCAAATATAGACGTATGCTCAGCCGTTTTCACTTTTCCATGCTTGTCAATAATTATATTAGCAACCAATATATGAGTATGTAATTGTGGATCATGATTTCTGCTTGTATGATGTGTAAATTTTATAGCTAGCAAGTTATCAACTTTTTCTAACTGCATTTTACCATCTTTACTACTTCTTGTATATACCAAATTATTCTGTATATATTCCATAACATTATTTAATGCCATTGTATGGACATCCCTAACTCTATTGTCTTTGAATACTTCTGCCATAATTGAAACGCTTTTAGGTGCAGACAATGTAATCTCTATACCAGCATGATGTTCTTTATTTTTAGAATTCTTTGTTAAGTCTACATTTACTGTTTTTCTAGTATTAGTATCAAAATAACTAAATTTGCCTTCCATAACACCTTTATAGTCCTTTTCAGAGAATTTTTTATCAATAAATCCTAGTCTTTCAGCTGTTTTACCAAACCATACTCCGCTATCTTCTTGAGAATAATAGTCAAAACCTTTTGCCTCTTTTTTTTGTATATCATCCTTAAAATATTCAAGGGCATGCTGAACTGATAAGTTGCGGACACAAGGCATATTTACATTATCTAATTTTTATTCAAAAACTTAATTAATTTTTGCAAATCATTTAAATTAATATCTTCCTTAACTTTTAATATTTGCTCTATATTTTCTTTTTTAATTTTTGTTTTCTCGGATATATAATCAATAGATTTTAACTGTATAATAAATTTTATATTATCTTTCAGTTGCCCTAATGTTTCTAGTTTGGTTTTGTTGCCATTGTTCTCTATATAGCCAGAATCAAAGCCTGTTATCTTTTTAAAATTTTCTTTACCTTGGACTACTAAAATATTTTTTAATATGTTTATAAAGAATATTTCCTCGTCGGTTTGTTTGTAAAGATTATATACCTCATTGTATAATATCCTTGCAAATTTTAGATCTTTTAAGGCTTCATTATTGTATATTTCAAGACTTATTACATCATTGTTATCCTTTTGTTTAATAAAAAATAATATATTGTTATTGTCCATAAAACACTTAATATCGTCCTTTATAACGTCAATTTTATATTCAAAAATATTGTTGCCTAAGGCTTTGCAATTTCCTAAAAAACCCGTGCTCTCTAAAAATAATAATTTAGAAATTACGATAGATTTTTTATTTGCATTTAAAGAATTTAAATAATCTCTAAATTCTTTTGTTATGTTTATTTTAAAGTTGTTTTCCATATCTGCTCCATTTTGTAATTAATAAAATTAGTCAAATAAATCTATATCTTGATTAGCATTCTCAATTTCAATATTCTGCTTATCAATATTATCTTTTTTTTCTTTATTATTCTCTTCTTTATCACAACTTTCTTCTAAATTGGTTTTATAAGTTATATTATCTAAATTTCTTTCATTTTTAAAATTATCACTACTTTTAACACTAATAATATTTTCTTCATATCTTTCTGCAACCTTTGCATAATTTTTATACTTAAAACTAGATTTTGTTATTGGAAAATCACCAGCAAATTTTACATAGGCATTTAGATTTTGTAATTGCATAATTTCAGTTGGCAAAACAATATTCTTTTGGATATCTTGTTTATTAATACTTACGCCATCCCTCAACTCATTAGCTCCGAATGATATACTCTCTTTAACTTCTCTTAATTCTATCTTTCCCAAGCTGTTGCTACACCAAGTTGCCGTATCTTCATCTGGTGTATTTAGTATAACTCTATTTCTACAAAGACCACTAGTAGCTTCAGCCTTTTCTCTTCCATATATGGCTCGTAATTGTGCCATAAGTTGCATACTCAATACGAAACAACCGCCAAATTGTCTAGATTCTGCCAAACCTGTATGCAAATTTGGCAAATAATGTAAAGATGGAAGTTCGTCAATGATTATCCAAATCTTTCTATTTGTTGATTGTTCCAAAGATAATAAAGAATTTATTGCTATATCAAGATATGTTGAAATTAAAGGTTTTAAAGTTTCGTGAATATCTGCACGACTAGAAATGAATAAAAATCCTTCTTGCTCTTCATTTTGAATCCATTTTCTTATTGAAAACGGTTCTTCTTCTAATACTTCACCATTTTCATTTATACTTATTTTTCTATCTCTTAGAGTTGTCAGAGATTTTAAGTATGTGGAAATTATTGCCATAACGGATAAAGCTGTTTTAGGATTATTTTCATCAATTATAGCTTGTGCTGGTGTTCCTTTTACAAGAGTTGCAGCTTCTTTTAAATTTATTTTTAATAATTTATCTGTTAGATCTTTATTTGATACGGTACCCTTTTCTCTTAAATTATTAGCTGCACTAGAAAACAAAGTTCTAGCCGCCTCCACCCAAAATGGATCAGCAGTTCCGCTTCCTTCTGGAATTAAAGCAGTAGCGATAGTGTCAAAATCCATACTGTTTCTAGCTTCGTTAAAAATAGACCAATAAGGACTTCTTTGATCAATAGGGTTTAGTACAATGTCTTTCTTTAAATTATAATATTCTATTAACTCTTGCTTTCTATTAACATCTAAATTATTGTCATTTAAAACTTTTTTTATATCATTTTCTATCTTACTACCATTATAAAATTTAGAAACAAATGTTCCCATTCTGTCGTAAATAATTGCTCTATCACCATTTTTTCTAATTTGGTTTATTAGATCCGTAATTAATACAGTTTTACCAGTTCCACTTGCACCAGTAATTATTGTATGTATAGTTTCAGAACCATAAGGATATATAGCACCAGCTATTTTGTAATCATAATGTTTAATTTTAATTCCAGAAAGTTTTTCTGTTTTTCTAATACAATTTCTATTACTTTTTTTGAAAATCTTTTTTTGTTGCTTATTATACTTTCTTATAATTTTATTTAAATATTTTAAAGGGACTATCCTAGCACCTCTTAAATAATTATCTTTATTTACAAAATATCCTTTAATAAAAAATATTACAATAAGAAAAATAAAACTAAAAATATAAACAAAAATTGATAAAGAAATGTTTTTAGTTAAAAGGGATAAAGTTTTAATTTTATTATTTTTTAATGTGTTATTTTTTACAATATTTTTTGCCGACAAGGTTAAATATTTATTTTTTAAATTATTATCATTGATAATAATTTTTAATCTTTTATCACTTTGATTTGTATTAACATATCTTTCAGCCATAAAATAAGTATATGCATTTTTTATACTATTTAAAGTAAAATCTTTTTTAAATTTTATTAAGATAAATATAAAAGTAATGATTAAAGAAAATGTAAATAATTTTTTTACAATTTCCCTAAACATTTCTATATTATGAGTTAAAATTTGTCCACCACGTATAAAATCAAAAAGCATATTTTCCTTATTTTTTATAAATTATCTAAATTAATTTAAACTAATATATAATCATTATTCCATATTTTTTATATTGTTTAAAATATTTTTTGCCTCTTCATTGCCAAATATTTTTTCAGTATTTTTAAAAGTTAATGATAAATTTCTTTTTACATATTTTTCAATTTGATTTAATTTTGAATTTATATCATTATCATAAGATTCATTTTTTAATAAATAATTTAGAATTGTTTCTCTCAAAAATTCACTTAAACTTTTTTGTTTAATTTTAAATTTATTTGAAATATTTTTTAAATCAATATTATTGTTAATTTTTTGTAAACATCCTTTTATAAAAAGTTCTTCTGTTTCATTCACAAATATTTTTAAAGTTATGTTTCGTTTGTTATTATCCATATAAATAATACAAATATTTATTTTTTTATAACAAAATAATAATACTATATTTTAAAAAATCAATATCATTATAAAAAGCCATATAAAATAGTAATAATTCTATATATTAACTATACTAAATATTATATAATAGGACTATAATAATATATATTATAGTCCCATTATTTTAATTAATAAAATATTATTTTATAATATTTTATTAATAGGCAGTGGAACTGCAATAAGTGTATATCAGTTTTCAGCTTGCTGTTAAATAACTATTATTATATTATTAATTTATTATTATATAATAATTAAACTTTAATTATATTATTTTTTATATAAAAATAGCTACTCATCAATATTTAATACTATTAATATCATAAAAGTCATTAAGAATGCAATTTTTGACAAAATTAAATTTTAAAACTCAGCTTTAAAAAAATTTAATTGTCAAAAATTATAATGAGTAAGTTTATATTATAATACTTATGAATGGCAGAGTGTTTGTATTTTATTATATATTGATTCTATTAATATATAATAAAATACGTAGTTTAGTAGTATATGACTATTGATATAGTGATATTGTTTACAAAACAAAATGCAGTGGTTAGCTTTAAAGCTCGGTCGCAATAGCTTTCATTTTTTTTATTCTTTTACAAAGAATAAAAAAAATAAAAAGTTGTTGCGAAAACCCCCCTTGCAGGGGTTGTGGGGGTAACAAGACAATTAAGACAAATTACTATACTTTTTAAACTCATCATTTCCCAACTCCTTTTAAATATTCACTAATCGCTATTCTAATTATACTAGCAACCGTTCTATCTTCCTGCTCAGCTAACTCTTTTAACTTCGCCAATACTTCTTTATTTATTTTGAAATTAAAAGGAGTATCATCACTCTTCTCTTTTTTTTTATCAAATACTTTTGGCATATTAATCCTTTTTATTGATTTTTATATTTTACATTTTTACAATTAAATTGTTTTTTGTTCAAAAATTAGTTTTGCTAATTTTTGAAATTTTGTTCTCCTTCACCGTGTCTGGTTGAACTTTACATTGGCAGATAAAACAAAATTCAATCCCACCTTTAACTTGCCTGTTTTGGTGGGATTTTTATCAAGCTAATATTTGATTTAAAGTTCCAGCAGTCAAACCTATATATTGCTTTACCTTCTGATTTTTCTTGCTACCTTTGTATTTGAAAGTTGCTTGAACAGCTTTTTTAAAATTTTCTTGAAAAGAAACATCATTTAGCTTTTGTTTTAAATTTTGTATCTCATTAAAAATATATTTTTGATGTTTTATTTGATTAAATTCATATTCACAATCCCAATGGCAGCCTAAATATTTTAATCCTTTTGAGATATTGCCTTTTTTATCAAAAATTTCTTTATTAAAACTTAAACTAAATTTTATAAATTCTTTAACCATTTTTTTACCTGTTTTTTAATTAATAAATTAATTACAAATTAATTGTAAAATATAAAAATTATTTGTCAATACTTTTTTTTATTTTTTTTTACCTAAATAAATATAATAAAATAAATATATTATTCTATATTTATCACTCAAACCTTATAACAAGCTTCTTATTTAATCCGTTTGCTATTCTATTTAAAAATTCTATTGTTGGAAACTTATTTAGATTTCCCTTTTCTAGTCTTGAAATGGAAGCCTGCTTTGTATTGATAATGTCAGCCAATTCTTTTTGAGTTAGTCCCTGTGTTTGCCTTATAGCTACAATACTATTTGATATTTTATTAATCAATTTTTGTCTTTCCATTAGCTCTTTTGCTTCATTATCATTTGCTGTAAATTCATTTATTGCATCTTGTAAAGAACTTCCAATATACTTATTATTCATAGTATTTATTACTCCAATTTATTTATTGTTAATAACATCTCTAAATCTCTTAAAAGCTACTTCTAATTCCTTTTTCGGTGCTTTTTGCGTTTCTTTCTTATACGAGTGCAATAGTATCATTAAATCTAATTCTATCACTATATAAAATATTCTATAACCAATACTAGGCAATCTTATCTTAATTTCCCATAACTTGCCGTCTATTTGTCTAAAAGCACACCTTGTGGTATTGAAACCATTTACTTCTATATCTTGCAGAATACCAAATACTTCAGAAATATCATTTTTCTGCAACTCAAATATATTTTCTTTTACTGGCTCTCTACCGTTTTCTTTCTTATAAAAAATAACTCTCATATTTAAAACCATTAAACTATATTAACAATATAACATATAAGTTATATTTGTCAAGTAAAATATAACATATAAGTTATATTTACTTGATCTTTATACTTTTATAAGCCCCACTTTAATTCCATAGAGTTGCATAAATCTAAAATTGATTTTTTCTTGCTATTAAAAAAGCTTGGGAACATCTTTCTTATTCGTTTTCCCCATTTTTGACCTATTTTTCCCAACTCTGTTTTTTGCTCCATCTTTTATTTTTTTTTAACTTATTATTTTGCTTTAATTAATAATTGGTTAAGCGGCTATAATTATTTGTCTTTCTAGCCGCTTTTATATTTTGCAAATCTATCTGCACCTCATTAAAAAAACCGTGCCATCTTCATTTGCAGCTTCAATAAATCCGTATATAGTTTCGCAGCTTACATCACAACAGCCTTCTTTTTTATAAATAGATTTTACAATCTTGTAATCGTCGTCCCCTTTATGAATAACTTTGCACCAATTAATATAATCATTATCAACTATAACTCTTGGATTAAATTCCATATCGCCAAAGCCACCGCCATAAACATAGTTTTCATACATTTTTGTAAATAGTTGTATTACTTCTTTTGCTGGGTTCCAAAACTCTACTAGTCTATTAATCAACATATCAATCGCATTTTCTTCGTCTAATTTAACATTTATCATTTTCATTTCCTTATTATTTTTAAAAAATATCACCAGACAAACCAATAAATCTCTTTATCAACCTGTCCTGAAACCCTGCCTAGCGGCGAGCGAATAAAACAAATATTCTTAATGAAATCAAATTATGAGGGCTGAAAGGACGAATAATGCAGATTGAATTTAGAATTGGTTTTATGAGGTTGCTTTTGAAGTTTGTCAATTATGTGGACGATTGCCGATAATTTATAGTTTTATTATGCTAAAACTATAAATTATCTAAATCGCTTGCCACGACAACACTGGAGCAACGACTATATTTAGTAAAATAATATCGTAGATATTATTTTAAACTAAATAAAGAGTTGCAAATGGAGCGGGCAGGAGTGGGACACTTATTGACAAATTCAAAACAACCCGCACAATGCTAGAAGGGCGTTAGGAGAGGTAAGAGTAAGCAGAAATATATAGCTAATCTTACTATAACAAATTTAACTAATAAAATCAAAATGCCTATGATCTACATCAATATCATAGTATCTATATCTGGTTTTTAAAAAATCCCTAATTGCATCAAGTTTTGGCAATTTAGTTTTACAAGAAAGACCCAAACTTGCTAATATTACCGTTTGATTAAACTTTAATCTGTCAATAATTCTCTCTTTATTATACCAAATGCTAGTATCTTCTTCAGCTTTATTATATTTTTTGGGATTATTCTTAAAATCTAAGATAATATCAATCCTTTTTTTATCTATTGAAAAAGTTCGTTGCGTTGTTAATGGCGGCTTCTGGTTAGGTGATCCAGATATAGACGCAGTTACAAGGCTTGCTGCACCAATAAATGTTATTGAATATAAAAGAAATGACAACTTTGCATTAAATAAAAATGTTTATTGTCCTTTCAACTCTCAAAATACAGCTATCTATAGAGATATAGTTCCAGCATATTTTCTATGCAGCAATATTGGAAGGTTCGACGATATATGGGCTTCGTATGTTATAGAAAGAATCGCTTGGCATATGGGTGATTATATTTCTTTCGGACAGCCGCTTGTAAAACAGGATAGAAACGACCATGACCTATGGGTTGATGCCTATGCAGAGGAAGAGGGAACGAAATATACTCCAGATTTCTGCAAATGGTTAGCTAAGGTAAAATTAACTAAAAAAACCTACGGAGAGTGCTTAATCGAGTTAATGGAAGGACTAAAGGATATTTTAGATAGACAAAATAATAACGTTTTGCCTTTTAAGAAAAGGGCCTTTATAAATCACTTCATAGATGGTTGTAAAGTCTGGGGCAAAAACGTAAAATAAGCCCAATAGACTATAAAAATAAATAGTCCTTCCCGTAGCAGTCTTTGTGGTATTAGGTTCGGATATCCAATACCACAAGAAGTCTTATAAAAATAAAAGTAGCCACTGGTTTAGCTAGTTGGTTATTTTTTTAGCAATTATCACCCAATTAACCCCCCCCATAGTCTCCCAATAGTAAAATTTATTTAGTGGAGCTGATTAGGTGATAATTGTAGAAAGTATAAATAATATTTAGTAGTTAAAAACAATAATATCACCATCTTATTAATATTATTTGTAGAAACTAAAAGGGTATTTTGTAGAATGTTTAAGCATTATAAACACCTGTGGTCCTGGGTCTCCTAACCCAATACCTTATATTATCAAAACTATTAAATATCCCAAATAGATATAGCATTAGCCTTTTCAGTTAATGGTCTTGCCATATCCGTGAGACATATCAAACTACCATAATCCAAATTACTTAATTCTTTTCTAACTAAATCAAAATTTTTAACATCTTCTTTTTTAGGGTTAGATGTTTTTTTGATTTCTATAGGATATAACTTTCCATTTTCCTCTATAAGCATATCTATTTCAACCCCATTACTATCTCTATAATAATATAATGATGGATGTAAACCATTGTGATAATAGGATTTTATTATTTCAGTTATAACAAATGTTTCAAAGAATGCTCCGCTCATAGCACCAGTTTCCAAACTCTCAGGAGCATTCCATTGAGACAAATAAGCACATAAACCAGTATCTAAAAAATATAATTTAGGTCGCTTAATAAATCTTTTTCCTATGTTTTTGTAAAACGGTTTTAACAAATAAATAATTCCAGATGTTTCCAGTATAGAAAGCCAAGACTTGGCGGTTGCAACTGTTATTTCTGTATCTTTTGCTATATCTGATAGATTTAATTCCTGTGCCGTTCTTGCTGCAACAACTCTCAAAAATTTCACAAATTGCAGTTCATCTGTTAATTTTATTAATTGCCTCACATCTCTTTCTAAGTAGGTACGCATATAAGAATCATAAAAAATTATCCACTCTTTCTTGTCTTTATTAACAACTTCAGGAAAAGAACCTTCCCATATTATCTTATAAGTGTCGATTAATCCTTTTCTTTCTAAAATCGATGACGGTCTTAACTTTGGTAGAAATGGTTTTTGCAGAGCGGCTTTATCAAACCTTTCATAAATAGAAAAACCCAACATATCAATTATTGCAACTCTGCCGGCAAGACTTTCAATAATATTTTTCATTAAATGAAATTGCTGCGAGCCTGTCATCCAAATCAAACCCCTTTCATTGGAGCTATCAACGAGCATTTTAATATATGGAAATAAATTCGGTGCATATTGTATTTCATCTATCAAAACTGGCGGTTTAAATGTTTCTAGGAAAAAATTGGGATCATCTTTTGCTAAAATTAAATCATTAGGATTATCAAGAGTTACATATTTTCTGTTTTGCGTATCTATACTTTTAAGAAAGGTAGTTTTTCCAACTTGTCTCATTCCAGTAATTAAAATTATTTTGAAACTGTTTGTTATTTTTAAAACTATATTTTTTAGAGTTCTTTCTTTAGTAGTCATATATTTATGTAAATTTATATCTATATTATAAAATTACATAAAATATTAAAAAGTCAATAAAAAGTTTATAAATTTATTAATCCTCCGTTTTTTGAACTAAATTATAAAATTGTGAAAATTTTTATAATTTGATTTAAAATTAGTTTATAAACTTATCTATAAAATAAAGTTTATAAAATACTTATATTTTATGTTTTTTAAATTTTATATTGATTATTAATAAAAAATTTCTTACTATTTTCCTATATAATAGAGTATTTATGATTTATATAATGAATAAGAAAGAAATAATTAAAGAAATTGAATCAAATATGGTTGTTAAATTGCCAGAAACGGATAATAAATTAATACCAACTAACCAATTTATAAAGGATAAAATTATAAAAATAAATGGCAAATTGGTTATAATTGATAGAGATGTTGCAGAGATTTATGGAGTAACCACCAGGGAAATAAATCAAGCAGTTAGCAGAAACAAAGGAAAATTCCCTCAAAGATATTTAATGGAACTTGATAGCTCAATAAAAAATGAACTGGTCACAAATTTTGATCGGTTCAATAGTCTAAAACATTCAACTACAAATATAAAAGCCTTCACAGAACAGGGCCTGTATATGCTTGCCACCATACTAAAAGGGGAAATTGCAACTAAAATGACTATACAAATCATAGACACTTTCACTGAGTTAAGAGAAGTTGCTTATAATTTAGATAAAGCAGCGGATAGTAAAACGGAAGACGATATGGGCATTTATTTAAATGAGGCCGGAAATAGACTAAGCCAACTTTTACTACAAAATATAACACCAGATAATGATAAAAAAATTAAAACTACCCTTGAAATTAATTTAGGAATTTTTAGGGCAAAAATTGAAATTGAAAATTCTAAAAAATAATTATATTGACTATGAAAAAATACGGGTTTAGTTTTTCTTGGAAAAGGGCGTTGGGCATAACCTCCGCTAAGCAGAAGTTTGCCAAAAAAACTGGCATACCAACAAGCAAATCAGGACTTGAAAGAAAAATTGGAAGTTTTGTATTGAAACTATTAAAAAATGTTTTAATAAAATAAGGAATTTTATTAAATAACAATGAAATGTAAAATACAATTATGCTAATCGGTTATAGTAGAGTTTCAACAAATGATCAATCATTAAACAGCCAAACAGATAAATTAAAGCAATATGGTTGTGAAAAAATATATTCTGATATAATAAGTGGAAGTAAAGCAGAAAGAAAACAATTAAATGAAATGCTTGAATATATTAGAGAAGGGGATACAGTAGTTGTTTATAGATTGGATAGATTAGGCAGAAGTTTGAAAGATTTAATTAATATTATTAATATTTTTCAAGATAAAAAAGTTAATTTTAAATCTATTACTGAAAATCTGGATACTTCTACCCCTACAGGCAAGCTTATGTTTCACATATCTGGTGCATTTGCAGAGTTTGAGAGAAACATCATCAGAGAGAGAACAAAAGCAGGTTTAGAAAGTGCAAGGGCAAGGGGCAAAAATGGTGGTAGACCATCAAAAATAACCTCAGATAAAATTCAAATGGCAAAATCTCTTTATGAGAATAAAAACATAGACATTGACACCATAGTAAGACAATTAGGGGTTTGTAGAGCTACTTTTTATAAAATGATAAAGTGTAAATAATCTTGATAATAAAAAAATATTAAAATAAATTTATCTATGATAGAAATAATAAACAAATAAAGATATTTATGTTTAAAGCAGACATAGTAAACTCAATCGCCGCAAAAACTGGCAATACAAAAGTTGCAGCTGAAACATTCCTAGATAGTTTTATAGAAATTATTGAAGAAACATTAAAGAAAGGTGAAGACGTATCTTTAATTGGTTTTGGCAGTTTTAAAGTTGTAGAAACAAAAGCTAAAACTGGCAGAAATCCTAGAACTGGCAAAGAAATCAAAATACCCGCAGGAAAGAAAGTTAAATTTACTATTGGTAAGGTTTTAAAGGATTCGGTTAAATAATTAAATAGTTTAGTAATAGCTGAATAGTTTATTTAGCTATTATTTTCATACTTTATATTAATCCTTTTAATATTTGGCAGAACTTCTTCCACAATTTGTTTTATACCTTTTCTATGCCAATATTTAATACCATCTTTATTTTTTGCTTGAATACCATTTAAAAAATTGTCTTTAATTCTATCAATAATAAATTGATTATCACAGGATAAGTTTAGGGAAGTTTCTTTTATAGATACAAAGTTTAGTTTTGATAACCAAGAAATATAAATATTTTCACCAAAATACTTTATGAATAGTTGTGATATTAACTTATATTCTTCATTTGTTATATTAGATAATAAATTTTTAAGTATTTCTTGTTTATCATTAATCTCAACATCATTACCAAACATTGTATTGTCTAAAAGATCTTGTCCATTCCAATCATTTTTGATAGCAGATATTATAACAGCTATTGTATTGCAATTTCTATTATTGTCTCGTTCTTTATTAATATAGCTAATGGCGCACTTAATATTTTTCTTGATATCTGGAAAAGATTTATCATTCTTATATGAAAGAATTTTATCTAAATCAGAACCAGATAAATTAAAGTCTTTTAAAAGTGTTTTCAGTTCTTTACTATCTAATAAATCCTGTTGATTCAACTTTAATTTATTATTGTCATTCTCATCCCCATTCTCATTCTCACTTATATTACAGTCATTTATAAAATATACTCCAGATGTATTGCTTTTACTATCATAATATACCTTATCTACAATCTTACCCTCTATATCAATATTAATAGGTTTTGTATTTTCATTTAAGGCAATAGAGTTTAGTTTCATGTCGTCAAAGAAAGTATGAGATACATAGATTAGGAATTTGACGTCTTCAAGTTTATTTTTTCTTTCTTCACTATATATCTTTTCCATAACATATCTATCAATAGACCCAATAGAGATCATTTCAGCTAAACATTTCTGAACCTGTATCATATTATCAGTAATTCTAGCATATTTTGTCATACCACTATCTCTAATAATAGTAGACAATAAAATATTATATGGCAATTCAATCTTTCTTGCTAGAAATAAATGTGAAATTCTTTTATGCAACCATCTACTAACTGCTCTTTTATATTGCATACATTGATCATAGTTTATAATACGCCAACTTTTATCTTTTATGCTATTGGAAACTAAACTGTTAAATCTAACAAAATAGACAATATTTTTACTAGCATTTTCTCTCTTTTTCTCATTATCACTATCGTCATCAAAATCTATTTCTTCTTTGTTCTTATTAACAATTCCAAAGCTTTCAAACATATTTGAAGAAAATGTTATTTCTTCATTCTCTGTTTTAATCTCTAAATTAGTTTTATTTAAAATTTCCAATGCTTCTCTTATCTGAGAATAATTGTATTCATGTTTTATTTTTTTTAGTTCTTTCCATAAATCATATAAAGTAAATCTAACTGACAGCCTGTCGTCCAAAAACTCATTTCTATTCGAATCTGTAGCAAACTTCCTTAAAACATCTTCAATAATTTCCTCCCTTTGAGTTGGGAAAAAAGCTTTTGTTGAACCATCTTTTTGTTCCAATGAAGCCGGTGTCAGTTTTAATACCATACCTTGTTTTTTATATACAAAGTCTCTTTTGACAATATCTAGATATTTTCCTTTTATTCTTAATGGTTCTACATCATCGTGAAAATATTTTGGCAATATATCGTAAAGTTCAACTGTTCCAGAATATTTATCTCTTTTGCTTTCAAAAATATTATTAAAAGAAAAAAGATCTAATTGTGTTGGTCTTTCTTTCTTATACTCTGTATATTTTTTCTCTTTTGTATTACTCATTTTAATTTTATAAATATTTATAATGTAAGAACATTATTTAATGTAAATAATAATTCTTATACATAAAATATAATATTTATTTAATTTTTTACATTAAATACATTTTTTAATGTAAAAACATTATTTAATATTATTAATTAAATATTTTTTTATAACCTTTCTTAAAACACTAGCAATCGGTCTACCATCCGCTATTTCCTCTATTAATTTATATTCTTCCTCTGTGAAATAGACGGAAACTAATTTTTTTAATGGTTGTTCAGCTGGCTTTCTACCAACTTTCTTTTTTGCTGTTGTTGCCATAACATTTTTTTCTATGCTATTGCCGATATTTTCATTTAATACATTTTTGCTCTCAATTTTATATTTGCTTAAATCCATTTTAATCTACTATATTATTAATAAAATTAACTATTTTTTGTAGCTGTTTTTCAACCTCACGATATGAAAACGCCAGCAATTTATCTTCCTTAATTATATTTTCTATACTTTTTGCCTTAGCAAAAATTTTAGAAAAAGCAGTTGTTTTTTTTAACTCTAACACTTGGAATTTAGTCCCATAAAAGCCATTTATTAAAGTTTTTATTTCTTCATAATCATTCTTTTCTGTTCTATTTGCAATTATCAAAATATTTTCATTATATTTTTTAACTTCCTCAATAGTATTGATCGCAACCTGATTATTAATATAATCATTAATTATTGGAATTATAATAAGATCAGCTTCTTTTAATAGCTTAATACATCTTATATCAATCCATCCACCAAGATCATATATAAGTTTTATATTATCTTCCTCAATATTTGGAAAGTCGGAAGTTAAATCTACTTTTACAAATTGGTTCTCTGGCAGAACTTTTTCTAATGGACTATATAAATCATTAGTTATTACACCAGCATTCAAAGTAAGAGCTAGATTGACGGCTAAACTCGTTTTGCCTTGTCCGCCTTTTATATTAAAAATAACAATTTTCATATTTTATAATATTTATTAATTAAAAAATGTTTTTACATTAAAAAATGTATTTAATATAAAAATAAATTATATTATATAAAATGTCAATAAATTTTTTATTAAATAAGTTTATTACATTAAAAAATGTTTTTACATTAAATAATATAATATATTAAAAAAATAAAAGTTTTAAAAAAATTATTATTTATGGGTTTTCATTCGCACTTTTATAGGTTTTCATTCGCACTTTTATGGGTTTTCATTCGCACTTTTATAGGTTTTCATTCGCACTTTTATTTTTTAGTATATTGATTTTATTAAATAAAATGGTATTTTTTTAAAAACCATATAACCTACTATATAACCTACTATATAACCTACTACTATATTTGTCGTTAATTAATTTATTATGGGTTTTCATTCGCACTTTTATTTTTCTTCAATTTTATCAAAAAATTTTATAAACTGATCGGATACTTTTTTTTCTGAAATTTTATCTAGAATCTTTATCAAGTTATTCAATTTGCTATATAGAGAGGCAGTTTTTCTTATATCAAAAATATCATTTAAACTATCTTTATTTTCAACAAGTTTTGATAAATCCTCAGTAAAATATCGCATATCTATATTTAAAACTTCGCACAATTTGGCAACAAAAATAAAACTAAAACTCCTTCTACCTAATTCATAGGCTCTAATTGTAGTCTCAGTTATTGGTTTTTTATTCTCACTAGAAAGCAGCTTATTCATTTTATTTGCAAGTTCTTTTCGATCTAACTTCTTTATTTCTATAAGAAGTTTTAATTTTATTCCAAGTTCACCATCACTTAAAAAAATCACAAATCTAATTTTAATTACAATATTATTAATATGATAAAACTTTTTTTAAAAATTTCAAGGTTAATTTTATTCGCAAAAAATTGAATTTTTTTGTTGTTTTGAATAAAAATAGAAAAAATGCAAAAAATTTATAAAAACACTTGCATTTATTTTTTTGTGATTCTATACTAAAAATTGTATAAACAAAATTCATTTAAAATGAAGAATATCAAAAATAATATAAAACAAAAGTTTGTGGGGGGGGGGGGTCTTATAAACTATTTAATATAGTTTTACTAAGTCTTATCTTAATTTTATTATTATCAAATACTAGTTTTGCTGGAACTGATGGACAGGAACTAAAAACGGCTTATGACAAATTTTCTGGTATAATTGGCGGTATAGGTGGAAAGTTAGTAGCTCTATTTAGTGGAGCTATGGGTCTGATTGGATGTGCTGTTAAATTTAATCCAACTGCGATTTTATCTTTTTTTGGAGTTTCTATTGGCGTTGGTAGTCTTAGTTTTATTGTAGATAGCACAATAACTTGTATGCTATATTTTTAATTAAAGGATAATATATGGAAGAAGAAGATTTATCAGCTTTTTTAATACCTGAGACTTTAGATGAACCTGAAAAAATATTATTTTTCACCTATGGTGAACTTGGTTTACTGATGTTTCCTACACTTGTTGGAATTTTATGTAATTATACAATTAGGGGATTAATAATAGGAGTTGTATCTTTTTTGATATATAAAAAAATAAAACCATCACGAAATGGTTTTAGTATTGCTCATTTGATGTATTGGTATTGCCCAGAGTGGTTATTTAAAACAAATTATTTGTCACCTTCATATATAAAAATTTTTATAGGTTAATTATATGTTCAAACCAATTTATGATACAAAAAATGATATTCTAATTGTGCAAAGAAATCTAATATCAATAGTTGCATTTATATTGTTGGTTATAAATCTATTATTGTCTATATCTCTTATTAAGAAAGATACAAATACAATAATTGTTCCATTTGGTATAAATGATAAGGTTATTGTTTCTTCTAAAAAGCCACAAAATAACTACTTGGAGGCTTTTAGCCGTGATATAATTAATACTATGTTAAATCTAAATCCAAATAATGTGGATTATATGGAAAAGACTATTTTGGCTTATGCTGATGGAAGTTCTTATGGCAGTTTAAAAAAACATTTAGAATTACTTAAAAAAAATATAGTTTCTAAAAAGTTTAGCACTGTTTTCTATCCTATATCTATTCAAGCTGATAATACAACTATGAAAGTTATAGTTGATGGAACACTTTATGTATATTTTGGTCAAAAACAAGTTTCCAGTGAAAAAAAGCGATACGAAATCACATATAGATATGAAAGCGGTAGATTATCCATAATTGGATTTTCTGAGATTATTGAAGAAGATAATAGTAATAATAATAGGTAAAAATATGGAAAATTCAGTAGGTGCTTTGTGGGAAAAAACTTCTAAAAATGGAAATGATTATTATGTTGGATATTTTAGATGGAGTAACATTATAGTTTTTAAAAATAACTATAAGAAAGAAAAAAAGCATCCAGAGTTTTTGGTATATTTAGATTCATTAGATAATGGGGAATAGTAGCGTATGAAAATGATAAAAATTTTTATGTTTTTATTTTTAATATCTTCTAGCCTTTTTGCCAAAGATTATTCAGTAAAAGATAATGGGGAAGTAGAAGTTATAATTTCAAAAGATAATATCAACAGGTTGAAGGTTTTTCATGACAGGATAAAGGATATAAGGACTAATTCTAATGAATTAATGATTGAAACTGACAAAACAAGTGGGGAAATTTATTTAAAGCCAACATATGGCAAGGATAAGATAGATGTATTTTTAAAGACAGAAAATGGTTTTACTTATAAACTTATATTAAAAGTTAAGGATATTTCATCTCAACAAATATTTATAAATAGAAATGATTTTACATTACAAAATTATGCTGATGCCGATATTTTAAGAAGAGAGAAACTAAAGTTAATAGATGAAAATTTATATTTTGATTTTGAAGATGATTATAAATTGTCAGCAATTAATCTTATTCGGGCAATGTCTTCAAACATTAATTTAAGAGAATTTACAACGGTTAACAGAGAGTATCAAAATCTTTTAAATTATAAAAGTTTTAGAGTGGATTGGCTATATTCATATATTAAGAATGATAAGTCTGGAATATCTGGTGAAATTGCCAAAATAACAAATATATCCGATCATAAGATAATCCTAAAAGAAGAAATGTTTTTTAGAAGAGGAATAAGAGCTGTTAGACTTGAAAAATTTGAATTAGAACCAAAAGAAAGCTGTTATCTGTTCTTTGTTGGGGGTGATAAATGAAAATATTAAAAAAATTCATAGATTTTGAAAGTTCAGATCCAAAAGTTATAAATAGAAGCAAAAATTTAGTTGCTATTGGGAGTTTTTCTATATTTGCAATTGTAATAATGTTTGTTCTTTTGTCTTCAGAAAAAAAGAATATTAAAATTAATCATAAGTTAGAAAAAATAGATATTGCTTCATCGCTTAATATTAATCCAGAGGATGAGTGGATTAGCAAATCTGAAAACGATTTAGAGATATTTCAAAAGAAATACGATGAACTGTTTAAGGAAATGGAAAGTCTAAAAAAGCAAAGAGAGGAAGATAAACGAAATTATGGACAGATAATAGATAGTTTAGCATTACAAATAGCAAATACGGAAGCTCAAGTATCTAATAATCAGAACATAACGGATGAACAAATTCAATATAATGAATATGGTGAAGTATTAAATAATAATTTTAACAGTATTTTAACCATAAGTATTGACTTGGATGATAATAATGAAATTCAAATAAATGATAGTTTTAAAGAGTTAGAAAATTATATCCCAGCTGGAAGTTATGCAAAGGCTAGAATGTTAAGTGGTGCTGATGTTTCTACGGGAGTTAATAATCAAAGCGACCCAAACAATATGATGTTTGAAATAACTTCGCCAGTTTATGCCCCAAAATATAAGGGCAATGTTCAAGAAATTAAAAAGGTAGAGGGATGTCGTGTTATGGGTGCGGCTGTTGGCCAACTATGGACGGAAAAAGCTTATATAAGACTTTTAAAAATGACTTGCTCTTTTGAAAAGGGAAAAGTCATAGAATACAATGTTAAAGGCTATGTAACTTCCTTTGCAAAAGAGGGAGTTAGAGGAAAAGTTGTGAGCCGTGAAGGTTATTTTACATCTATGGCTTTTTTGGCTGGTGCTGTTGAAGGACTTGCTGATATTACTAAAGTTGCCTATTCGCCAACATTAGAAGTTTCCACTGGCTTAGCTACTGAAACAATAAAAACAAGCGATGTTGCTAAACAAGCTGGGTCCAGTGGTTTAGGTAAAGCGGCTGAAATGTTAAGCGAATATTATATTGATAGAGCCGAGCAGTATCAGTCGGTTATAGATGTTCCAACTGGCATTGAAGTTGAAATTGTATTTCAAGAGGGTATAGATTTAAAAACAAATACAAGTTTTAAGGTCAAACAAAATGAGATTTCAAAACAAATTGGAACACAAGTGGGACAAGATATAAATTCGTATAATAGTAATTCTAATGTTTATATTAATAATAATGGAGTCTTTTAATGAGATTTATAAATAAGTATTTATGTTATTTTACTCTATTAATAACTGTTGGATGTAGTCCTGTATCATCAAGTTGGTCTTGTAAAGGCAATGTTAAGGGTGGTTGCAAAACTATTAATGAAATAGAAAATGATTATAGTCAGAAAGAAACAGTTGATATAAGAAACAGTTTCAAAAATAAAACTAATACTGAGAATGTAAAAAATAAGGATATAGCTTCATTTAATGATTTCCGCTCAAAAGAAAGTGTAGCAAGGGTAGTTTTTGCACCATATATTGACACTGCTGGAAACAGACATGATATAAGCACAGTTTATTATTTAGAACAAAAGGCGGAGTGGAAAAAATAATGCAAAAATATATTCAAAAAATTAATAATTTTATAAATAATTTATTCAGTCCGCAGACTATTAAAGGTGAACAAAAATTTGATAGTATTAATTTTGAAGATGTTTTAAACTATCATACTATATCAAGTCTATTGCCATATCGTGTTTATGACGATCAAAATGATATTTATATCAATGAAAATTCTTACAGTTTTATAATAGAACTTTTACCTTTAATTGGTGGCGATATGGAAACATCAAAAATATTAACTCAATTAATTACTGATGGTTTATCTGAAGAATGTTATATTAGCTTTTTCACTTGGGCGTCGCCAAATGTTGAAGGATTTTTAGATAGATGGGCTGAACCTAGAGAAAAGGTCGGAAATCTTTATGCTAAGCAGGCTTTGGAAAGAAAGAAATATTTAATGAAAGGCGTAAGAGAATCATTGTTTCCAGATAAACCATTTACAATTAAGAATTTTAGGTCATTTATGACTGCCACAGTTTCATTTAAAAGTTGTAAAGATAAAGATAAATTGAAACGAGAATTAATTAGTTTTAGAAACACTTTAAAAGGAACTATGAAAAATATTGGTTTATATAGTGATAAAATGCCACCATTTAAACCGGATAAATTTATAAATCTTTTAGGCGAAATTTTAAACCCAATTTCAAATGATAACTATGAATTTATTGAATATGATAAATTAAATCCGATTAATAAACAAATTACTAATAGTGAAAATAGTCTTATTGTTTTTAAAGATTCACTACTTTTTGAAAAAGATAATATTGTTGTAAAATCTTTATCAGCTCAATCTTTTCCAAAAATGTGGCCACAATGGCAGTGTTCTGAATTAATAGGTTCTCTTTCTAATGATCAGCTAAAAATGTCCTGTCCCTTTTTAACTTGTTTCTCTTTTGTTATAGAAAATGAAAAAATTAGAACAGCTAAAGCTAAAATAAAACAAACACGAGTAACACAACAATGTGGGACAAGTTTAGCAAAATTCATGCCAGTTTTACATAAACAAAAAGCAGAATGGGATTTTGTCAATGAAAAATTGGATAGCGGTCAGAAATTAGCCACTGCAACATATTCTGTAATAATATTTGATACGAAAGAAAATGTAGAACAAAGTGAACAGACTATAAAATCTATATATAAAAGTAACGGTTGGATTTTAAGAGCAGATAAATATATACAACTTTCTACATTTTTATCTGCAATGCCGTTTTTGCTTGGCGATGGATTAAGTGAAACGCATTTTAAAAAGTTTGAGAAAGCTAGAAGTATGATTAGTTGGACATGTGCCAATTTACTGCCAGTTCAGGGAGAATATAAGGGGGTTTTAAACCCAGTAGTTCAACTAATAGGCAGAAGAGGACAACCGCTATATTGGGACCCATTTAGCAATACCGGTGGAAATTATAATACGGCAGTTATTGGAAAGTCAGGTAGCGGAAAATCAGTATTTATGCAAGAACTTGTAACATCTTTAAGGGGAACTGGATGCAAAACATTTGTTATTGATGATGGTCGTTCTTTTATGAATACTTGTTTGCTACAAGGAGGTAAATTTGTTTATTTTGCACCAGATCAAAATATTTGTTTAAATCCATTCTCTTTATTGTCTGATAAGGATGATGCAGAAGACAGAGCTGAGGATGTTAATTTAATTACTAATATTATAAAAAGTATGTGTTTTTCCATCGGACAAGCGGATGATTTTCAAAGTGGGGTTATTAACAATGCGGTTTTGGAAATTATTAAAACAAAAGGCAGACAAGCGACAATTACAGATATAAGGGATTATTTAACGCAACAAAAGGATGAGAGAGTCCAAGATTTAGCAGTAATGTTGGGTAAATTTTCAAAAGGCGGTCAATACGAAAAATATTTTGAAGGTGAATGTAATATAGAGTTGGACAATGATTTTATAACTTTTGAAATGGCTGAACTAAAAGATAAAAAAGATTTACAAAGTATAGTTCTGCTGGTTTTAATGTTTATTATCTCTAAACAAATGTATTATGGAGATAGAAAACAAAAAATCGCATTAATGATAGACGAGGCTTGGGACTTACTACAAGGCGGGGGTGCTATTGGTGCTTTTATAGAAGGATTTGCTAGACGATGTAGAAAATATGGGGGTACTTTAATTACAGGAACTCAATCTGTTGATGACTATTATAAAAATGCAGGGGCAAAAGCTGCACTTGATAATAGCGATTGGGTCTTATTGCTCTCTCAAAAGCCAGAGGCAATTGAATCGTTAAAACAGAGTAAAAAGGTAATAATGGATAATACAAAGGAACGCTTACTTAAAAGTTTAAAAATGGTTTCAGGACAATATTCTGAAATCATGGTAACCAACTCAGATGGATATTTTATAGGAAGATTGATTTTAGATAAGTTTTCTTTAGCTATGTATTCAACAAAAGCCGAAGATGTAGTTAAAATTCAAGATTTACAAAAACAAGGTAAATCATTAATTGAAGCCGTAGAAATTTCGGCTGGATTAGCAGTATGAGGTGAATATGAAAGAAATTAGTATTAAAAAATATATTTTATTTTTAGGAATATTTTTATTCCTGTTAAGTATTCTAATTAATTTATTAATTATGAATTTATTTTTTAAGCCTAAAAGAGTAGCTGTTATTGATTTTCAAAATATTAAAAACAATTATATAAAATTTTTAGCAAAAAAACCGAATATAGATCAAGAAATTTATATTAAAGATTTCACAAAAAAGAGCAATGAACTCATTATTCAAGTTTCAAAAGACAATAATTTAATTATTCTTCCAAAACAAGCTGTATTTTATGGTGAAGACATAGATCTAACAAAACAATTTAGGAGGATTTTATTAAATGAATAAAATAACGAAGATAATACTATTTTTTACTGGTATACTTATTTTTATTGAAACAATTATGCTTATTGGTAATTATAAATTATCTATAAACATTAGTCCGTCTTTGCCATATCATTTATTTTTGGTAAAAACAAAAAATTACAAAGAAATAAAAAATGGTGATTTTATCCAATTTATTAATAAAAATGCTAAATATTATAGTGGTGCGAATATTACAAAACAGGTGTTTGCAACTGGTGGTGACATCTTAGAAATCAATATATTTGAACAACCAAAAGATAATATTCAAGGAACAATACGATTTAATGAAATGGAGTTAAAAGTTAAAGATAGGAGTGTTTTTGGAACTAAGATTAATATTAATGATATATCTGTAATTCCAGAACATAGTTATTTTGTTATTGGATATAATGAAGATAGTTTTGATTCAAGATATAAAGAATTTGGGTTAATAGAAAAAGAGGAGGTTATTGGTGTTGCAAAACCTATTTTCTAACAAATATATAATTATTTTATTGTTTTTATTTGTTATTTTTAATAAATCAAATGCAAAAGATTTTGGCAAACATGGAAATACTTTTGAAATTCAAGAGCAAAATTTACTTGAATATATACAAACAAAATTACAAGAGATAGATATAGAACAATGGCAACAAGATTTTCAGGAAAGAGCAAAAAAATCTATAAATAGACCAACACCGATTAAACTACCGTATGCCCGAGAAAATAGGATTTATTATTTTGATCCGTCAATAGTATTGCAAAGAGATTACAGAGATAATAGGGGCATTGTTTTCGCTAAAAAAGGGACAAAAATAAATCCATTAGATAGTATGCAATTATCAAATAATTTAATATTTATAGATGGTGATAATAAACAACACATTGATTATGCAATTAACTATTATAAAAGAAATAATGGTAAAGTTAAGATTATTTTAACCAATGGAGCTATAATGGATTTAATGAATAATCTTAAAGTCAGATTATACTTTGACCAACAAGGATTATTGATTGAAAAATTTCGTATCAAAAATATTCCAGCAATAGTTTCACAAGAAAATAAATTATTAAGAATAGAGGAGGTTGTTTTGAATTATGATTAAAAAATTCTCCTCATTATTTTTAATATTATTGACTATATTTTTTTTAAAAATAGGCAATCTATCTGCAAAATGTTCTGGTAGAATATTTAATCCTATTACAGATGTATGCTGGTCATGTATATTCCCAATTAGCATAGCTTCCGCAAGTATTGGCGGTTCAGTTCCAGATACACCAAATATATCTACTATTCCATGCATTTGTCCCGGAAAATTATTGGGACTCCCACAAATTGGTATTCCAATTGGCTTTTGGGAAGGAATAGAAATATATGATATGGCTAAAGATCCATTTTGTTTTGTGTCATTAGGAGGTATGCAAATAAATGCTCAAATATTTACCGGAACTGGAAGCCAATCGGATAGTGGTAGAAGTGGCAGGCATGCCACTTGGCATCTTCATAAGTATGCTATGCCAATATTTAAGTTACTATCCATTGTATTTGATACTTTATGTCTAGAAGTGTCAAGCTTTACAAGTCCATTTGATATTGGTTATATGACAGAGGTTGATCCAATGTGGATGGATGATGAACTAACCTTTATACTTAATCCAGAGGCTGTCATTTTTAATAATGTAATAGCTCAATCTGCTTGTGTAGCTGATTGTGTTGCGGCTACTGCATACTTGCCACTAGATAGTTTATTTTGGTGTGGAGGTTGTCAAGGCTCAATGTATCCCATGACAGGGCATATATCAGCCGATTATGGCTCAATACAATCTACTCTAATGACTATGCAAAGATTTATTTATAAAATGCATAGAGAATTGCAAATGTGGGATACTTCTGGGCTTGAAGCAATGTGTCAACCTATACCTATACCAATTATCAAAAAAAGCCAGTACAGAACACAATTAACTTATCCAGTCCCTATGAATACTGGCGGATTGATTAATGGCTGTCAACCAATGGGAAGAAGCAATGTTTTATATGATTTTGGAAAAGAAATACCGATTAAAGGGGAAAATTTTGGGTATCTATTATGGAGAAAAAGGAATTGTTGTGCTTTATAATTAAAAATATATTTTTCTTATTTTTTATTTTACTATTTAATATTTCAATAGTAAATGCGAATTATAGTATTCAAGATAAAACTGACTATACAAATATTGATAATATTATTAAACAATACAATAATCTTAAAGAAAACAACTTTAAGCTGGAAAATAAAGAAAAGCTTTATATCTTTATGTCATTTTCTATGCCGGATAACATGATTAAAAACTATTTTTCTGAATCTCAAAACTTACTAAATAAGGATAGAAATACAGATATTGTTTTCGTTTTAAGAGGTTTTTATAAAAACTCATTTAAAGAAACCAGGGCAAAAATAGCTACTTTAACACAGAATAACAATAATAAACCACTGGGTATTATTGTTGATCCGATTTTATTTCAAAAATACAATATACAACAAGTTCCGATAATTATTAAGGAATATAAAAATGGTAATTATGATATAATTAAAGGTTCAATAACCATAAAATACGCATTGGAAACATTTAAAAAGGAGGAAAATAATGAATAAACTTATGCTTTTCCTTTTTACAATGTTTTTATTTACAAAAAATTTATATGCTATTGATGGAATAAATACCGATTTTAATTCTATATTTAACAATGCCAGCACAGAACAAGGTAAACAAAATATAGTCCCAACATATCAAGGAGCGAATGTTCCAGAAACTCAAATAAATGTTGGTAATATTGAAAATGAAACATATAAAAGTTTGGAAAACAATGAAAGCGGACAATTTATAAACAATACTTTTAATACAAGACCACAATATGACACAAGGCAACTAGGAAATTTAGTAGATAATACAAATAAAAGCATAGAAAATAATGAGTCAATAGTAAATAAAGATTATTGCGATCCATACAATGATATAGAATATAAGATATGCTATAAATATTCTGGTCAAAATTTATGTCCAGATAATACATACAATAAATATTGTAAAAGTAATTTGGAAATGCAGTGCACAAGCTATGAAAGCGGCTGCACTACTGCTGGTTTAGAGTTATCTTCTCTCCCACCAGATTTAGAATGGTCATATGATGGAGGCAATGGAACATTAATTATTGGTAAAAAAAGCAATGCAAACTATTGGAATGGAACTTGTTTAGTGGTAGATAAGACTATAGAATTTGAAATTTCTAATCTAGAGTTGGTAGAAATGTTTACATTAAATAGAGTTGTATTTGACGATTATATTTCTGTTATACTAAATGACAATTTAATTTATGTCGGTCCATACGGCGGAACAAAACTTGAACTTATAACTAAAAATAGTGGTTTTTTAAAACGCACACTTGTTGATTATGGGACTGGACAAAATTCTTGTGAACTGTCCACCATCTGGAATCAATACATTAACAAAGATTTAACCAAATTATTAAAACTTGGAAAAAACACTTTAAAAATGAGAGTGATAGTTTCTGGGAGTGGACAAGGTTCAATGGAGTTTATATTAAAAAATAGATGTTGCAAAGAGCATGTTGAAAAGTGGGTTGAAACCTGTAATGTTGGTGAGAAATCCGACAAATGTAATTTACTGAGTAAAGTTTGCACTAAAAAAGATTATACCGTTAAATTTGAAGGAAAATACATACCAAAAAAATGTGCCGAATATGAACAAGCTTATACTTGCAAAAGTAGCCAAGAATCGTGCTTTTTACACGATAATGATTGCAACAATTATAACATTGCTAATTGCAGTTTGGAAAGCAAAGAATTTGTCAACAAAATGAAGGAAACCGAGAAATTTACATATCGTTGTTTAACTCCAAGAGCAACGCCTAGGGATTGTGACCAAGTCATAAGATGTCTTGATGGCAGTTGCTATGAAAATCAAGAGATACAAGATAATACACAAGATATGCTTGACGCAATAGCCATGTTATCAACATTAAATGAGTCCGTTAAAACAATAGATGCGGATAGTTTAACTATGCTAAATGGCGAAAACTTGAAATGTAAAAAGTCTACAGGTGCTGTTGCTGGTTTTAAAGATTGTTGTGGTGACGAAAATTGGGGAAACTCATTGAGTGGCTGTAATTCGAATGAAGAAAAACTAAAAGAAAAAAGAAATAATAATGATTGTATTTATGTTGGTAATTACTGCAGTGAATATGTAGATTTAGGTTTTACAGAAGTTTGTGTTACTAAAAAATACTCCTATTGTTGTTTTAGTAATAAGTTTTCAAAAATTATAGGAAATGCAACACGACAGCAGGGATTGCAAACTTGGGGAAACGCAGAAAATACAAATTGTGACGGTATATTGATTAATCAATTACAACAACTAGATTTTTCTAAAATAGATTTTTCTGAGTTATATAATGATATTAAGTCTAGCATTAACAAAGACGATATTGAGCGGAGAGCACAACAAAGTTTAGAGGGGTTAAAAAATAATGTTCAATAATGTAATAAATTCAGTTTTGTTGTTGTTTTTATTTATTATAGTTTTTAACTATAATAAAAATGCTGTTGCCAAAGATTCGGAATTTTTTCCTAAAACAAAATATTGCTATGACAATAATTTAGGTTGGAAATTTTATTGTGATGAAGAAATTATAGAAGAAGAGAAAGAGGAAGAGGAAAATAAAAAAGATCAGTCAAAAGAAAAGAATCAGCACACAAGTTATTTAGAACAATTAAGTAAACTACAAAAGAAAGTTGAGGAAGCGAAAGCAAAAGCTGTATTGGAACCGACGGAGCAAAATGTAAAAGAATATATGTTTTTACAGCAAAAAATAGTCAATCAAGCTAGTTATTTTAGTGATGTATGGAGACGAGTGTTATGGGCTACGCCAGAATTAGACTATACACAAAAGCGACCGGTATCCAGTGTAGGCAAAAATGTATGGGAAGAAGACAGAAATAAAAAAATGTTAGATACATTAAAAAATATAAATAAACGATATGGTATATTTTTTGTTTATTCAACAACATGCAGTTTTTGCAAAAAATATTCACAAATATTGTATGACTTTAAAAATCAATACAATGTTGAAATTAAAGGTATTTCAATAGATAATAATTTTTTACCACTTTGGGAAAACAATTCTTTTATAAATAAAGGACATTTAGAGCAACTAGGAATTGATTATTCTATTGTCCCTATAACTGTATTATTTGATAATCAGACTAATTCAATTATTCCCGTTGGCTATGGGTTAATGACTCATGACGAGCTAATGGGGAGAATATATGTATTAACTCAAACTCAAATCGGGGAGGACTACTAAAATATGAAAAAGACTGCATTGTATGTGTTAGTAATTAAATTTTTTATAGCCAATATTGCGAGAGCCGATCTTGCTAATGATATGAACAAATTTTGGAATAATTTAGGTGGCTCATCCAACGGCAACTCAGCCTATGCCGGCCAGTCCGCTGGATATTATACTGGCGGTTCTTTAAATGCAAGAGCGCCAGTAATACAACAGCGACCAGTTAATATTCAAATGCCTAAAATTACTGCTGGATGTGGCGGTATAGATATGTTTACGGGTTCATTTAGCCACATTAATTTAGATCAGTTTGTAGCTCAAATGAAAGCTATTGGTGCGAATGCGGTAGGCTATGCCTTTCAAATAGGGTTAGAGACTTTAAGTCCAATGATAGCAAGCACAATGAGTAAATTGCAGGAAGTCGTTGATCAAATTAATAGTATTAATATAAATTCTTGTGAAAGTGCAAAATTATTAGTTGATGGTGTTGCTGGTCGTGGTATTACAGCCAAAGAATCTATGTGTGCCCAAATGGCTTTAATTACTGGTAGTGCTAGCGACGCAGATGCAGCTAAAAGCAGATGCAAATCTTCAAGCTCACAAATTGCTGAGAATAACAAATTAAATGATTATCAAAAATTTACAGATATTAACTTTACTTGGCAGGCCTTAAAGAAAGATGGCTATGTAGAATCGTTAGGCAAGGAAACCGCTGAGGCTTTTATGTCTATGGTTGGAACAATAATATATAAAAATAATTTAGACCCAGAATTTATTGCTGCGACTATTTTTGACGAAGATTATACAAAAGCATTAATAAATGGCGGTTCTATAAAAGTAAAGAAATGCGATGAAACGAGCAAATGTCTAAATATATCTGAAAGCGAAATAACAATTTCAAATGATGTTGCCTATAAACCAAGAATAAAAGCTCTATTACAAAGTATGCAAGATAAAATTAGAGATAGTGCCAATGGAAATAATGGTGTTTTGACTGATAGTGAGAAAGCATTGATAGGTCAGACTTCTATCCCTGTTTTAAGAATAATGGTAAATTCTGCAACTGGAACGTCACCAATAAATATTGATACATTATCAGAACTTGTTGCTAGAAGACTTTTAAATGAATTTTTTGAAAGTATATCGTCATCAATTAGACAGCAAATATTAGCTCTGAAATTCAAAAATAATAATGAAGATGCCTTGAATACTCTTACAAATAATATTGATATAATAAATACTTATTTAGATAAAAATAGAACCAAATTAAATGCTGATTTTAAACAACTTCAAGAAATTATTGGCATAAATGAAAAAATAGACGCACGGCTTGCTTCGCAATATTCTGGCCGTATCAAATCAGTTTTAGATTTTAGCAACTCACTATCAAATGGAGGCAAATAATGGTTTATGAAATCTTTACATATGGTGGTGGCGATTATTTAGTGGAAGTCCTTAATGCCGTTGTTAGAGTTATGGGTGCAAACTCATTTACAACCGCATTAAGAATATTCGCATTATTTGGCATGTTTTCTGTATTATTTGACGTAGCTTTAAATGGTAATTTTTCAAAGAGTGTCAAATATTATATTTCTTTTTTATTATTATATAATGTTCTATTTGTTCCAAAAGTTGATGTAATAATCACAGACCCAATAAATCAAATACAAGGCGATAGAAAGGTTGATAATGTGCCGCTTGGATTGGGATTTGTGGCTCATACAGTTTCAACACTTGGCAACTGGATGGCGGATGTATTTGGCATGAATTTTGCATTGCCAAATGATCTACAGTATAACAAAAATGGCATATTATTTGGCAGTGCATTAATTAAAGATACATTCAACGCAAGGATACCAGATAGCAGAACTTCAAATAATTTTAACAGTTATATTAGACAATGTATCATTCCAGCAGTTAATCTAAAAAGAATAAAAACAGAGGACTTTTTAAAATCTGGTAGTATTCAAGATTTTTTGGATGCTGGCAAAAATGGAGTTTTAGCCTATGATTTTATCAATGCAAATGGTGATAGACAAATCAATTTATGTAATGATACAATAGAAATCACAAAAGATATTAATGCAGAAGTAGATAAATTAATAAAACAACAAGACAATACGTTTAACAAGAACAATAATGTTAATATAGCAGATGTCAATCAATACATTCTTGGCATTCAGCAATCAACAACAAAAACTTTTGAACAAAGTTTAATCGCAAATGCCATTAATGATTCAACACAGGAATATTTGTCTATAACTGGTGCTGATGCTGGTGCTACAAATTATGCCATCACAAAAGACGATATGCAAAGAAAAACAAATAGTATACTACAATGGATACAGGCAGGAAGATTTCTACCACTACTAAAAATAGTTATAGAGACTATGTTTTATGCTTTGTTTCCAATAGTAATATTGCTTACCATGTTGCCAAATGGCATTAAAATATTTAAAAATTATATTCTTATATTATTAGCTCTACAAGTATGGAGTCCATTATATGCAATACTTAATCTAATAATGACATTAGAACAAAAGTATAGAATTAGTAGTATAATAGCACAAACTGGTAATAGTTTGTCTTTATATAATAAACAAGCTGTTATAGATATAACACAAGGTATTCAAATGCAAGCGGGATT
>CALXSC010000100.1 GCA_944391025.1 uncultured Rickettsiales bacterium | reverse complement strand
GTAGTAATTGCAATGCTATTTTCACCAAGACATTTACCATTGCTTAGCGAATTTGCGCCTGCAATAATATTATTGATATGTATTTTTTGTGTTGCTATAGGTAAATACATTATATCAATATTATAATAGATATTATGATTTTGATTAAGCATATTACAATTTTTTTTGTTATTTCTATTATTATATACTATTTATACACTAATGTAAATAGAAAATCGTTAAAAAGTACTTTAAGCAATTCATATTGCTTGCTTGGTATGGGGCAGGGCGATTATAATAGATTTTTTTTATTATCTAATTTATATTAATAATATCAAGCTTTGGATATTGGTATGGCTGTTTATTAAGTACGTCTATTTTTAATTTAAAAACGATAAAGGCAGCTATAGCCGCCTCTCAATTTATGCAATGGCTATTAATTATACGATTTCTATTATTCAAGCCTAACTTTATTTCCAACTAACTCTTTTAAAGTTTTCATTGGAACTTCTTTAACCATTCCAGATTCTAGGTTGCCTAAATGGAACGGACCAAAACCAATCCTTATAAGTCTTGTAACCTTTAGTCCAAGTTCTCCCATTATATTTTTAACTTCCCTGTTTTTTCCTTCAGTAATTGAAACTAGAAGCCATGAATTTGCGCTTTCGCCTTCCTTTTCAACTTTAATTTTTATTGGCTTATACTTTATGCCATCTATAATGGGACCTGATTTTTCCAATACTTTAAACCTTTCTTTGTTTAGTTTTCCAAAAACTCTAACCCTGTAGTGTCTAGTCCATGCTGTTTTTGGACTGCTTATATAACTTGATAGTTCGCCGTTATTCGTTAAAAGCAATAGACCTTCAGTGTTTATATCCAATCTTCCAACGGCTATAACCCTAGGCATACGTCTAGGCAATAGGTCAAAAATTGTTGGTATTTTTTTATCTGTAGTTGTACTTACAACGCTCCCCTTTGGCTTATTAAATAGCCATAGCCTTGTTTTTTCTTTGGTATTTAATAGCTTATCGTTGATTTTTATTGATTGGTCTGTTATATTTAGAGCAGGGCTGTCAATAACCTTTCCATTAACCTTTACGCATCCGTCAGCTATTAATTGTTCAGCTTCTCTTCTTGAACAATGGCCGCATCTTGCTATAACCTTAGCTATTCTTTCACCTTCATAATCACTTGTTTTATAAGTCATTTTAATACCAATTTTCAATTATTTATTTTAATAATATTATGATTTTTTTTAAAATCAATTTAATTATTACTAAAATTTGCCTCTAACCACAGTAACTTTATGAATAAATTTTGCCTTGTGTTGGCTATTTTCTAAATTCTGTTTAATTTCTTCCTATCCCATGTATAGAAATAATTCTGGCTCTTATCGGGCTTTATTTCTGCATTTCTTATTTCGTCAGGAGTCATTCCATCCAACAGCTGCCTTATCATACCGTTTATGCCCCTATGGCTGACCATTACAAGATTTTCCTCGCCTTTGTATTTTTCTATAAATTCCTGCAGTCTTTTGCATGATTGATATTTTGATTCTGTAGCACCAGGCGCTATATAATTCCATGGGTCTTTTTCCCTTTCCTCATACTCCTTTGAAAATAATTCTTTAACTTTATTTTTAGGAACGCCCTGCATTATCCCCTTATTTCTGTTTATTATTAATGGCTCAATGATTGGCTCTACTTTTCCAGTAACACCAAGAATTTCCATTATTATTTGTAGGGTGTGTCTTGCCCTAACCAATGGACTTGATATAAATTTGAATTTTAAAAAATCTTCATCCTGTTCCAATAGTCTATAGCCAATTGATTGCGCTTGAACAATCCCCTTTAGCGTTAGGAGCGATTGGGTTTGACCCTGTTGAATTCCAAGATTATTTTCTAGTGTTTGACCGTGTCTAATTATATACCACATATATACTTAAAAGTTATCTTCAATTAAGTATAATTATATAAAAAACGTAAAAAGTCAATAAAATAAGTTAATAATTTATTGATTTTATTTTTTTTGGAAGTTAATATTGTTTTATATTATAATAAAATGTACTTTTTAAAATGAATAAAAAAATCTCATTGTTATTAATTGCTTCATGCCTCAGTGCATGTTCTTCTAATAGAAAACCAGATTATGTTATTACAGACGCTTCACATAATAAAAAACCTGTATGGGTTCAAGATGTTAGAAAATTTGAGAAGAAAAAAGAAAATGAATCTGATAAGTACAAGTATTTCAAGGCTGAAGGTACTAGTATTAATAAGAGACTTTGTGAAAAATCTGCAATTGATAATACAAATATAACTATAGCTGGAGAAATAAATACAGAAATTAATGATTTATATACCGGTTTAATTAATGTTACTGGTGAAGAATCATTGGTTAATGATGATAAAAAAGAGCAGACCAGAACTTTGATTAAAAATAATCTTACCGGTGTAGAACCTAGAGAAGGCTATTGGGAAAAGAGAAAGTATAGCACTGAGTTAGGGGCTGATAAGGACAAGGTTGTTTATTACTGCTACCAATTATCAAGGGTAAAAAGAGATACGCACGATAAAATAATAAATGAAATGGTAAATAAAAATCTTAAGAAAATAAAGGACGAAGATAAGAAGGAAGAGGCAAAAAAGATAGTTGAAGAAAACGCAAAGAAATCCGACATTAATGTTGATGTTGAATAATTTTGGGTAATTATATGAAAAAAATTACTTGTATTGTTGTTTTATTCTTTGTTGCTGCATTTAGCAATTATGCCTTTGCTGCTAAAAGGCCTGATTGGGTTAACGACATGGAAAAAGACTGCTTCAAAAATGAGATTTGTGCCACTGGTAGTGGTACAAGTCCAAATATGGCGAAAACCGATGCCAGAAATAATATTTTAAAATATTTTGAAACCAATATTAACTCAAAATTCAAATCATCATTATCTACAGATGAAGTTGAAGAAAAGAGCTTTAAATCCGAGGATTTAGAAGAGGTTTCTGACGGCATATTGAAAGGTGTAAAAATCAGAAATACATATGATGATGGCAAGGAATTCTACGCCTTTGCTGTTTTGGATAAAGATGTTGCTACAAAGGAAATTAAAAGTGACATTGAAAAAGCTGATGCTAAAATGAAACTATTGGTTGCTGAAAATAATATAAAATATAATAAACAACTTGAGAAGCTATATATAAAGAGAGAAGAGTTAAATAAAAGATACTTGGTTCTAACTGGCAATATGATTCCTGAGGTTGTTAAATATGAAGACATTTTTGCTGCAAAAAAGAAGAGTGGTGAACTTTCATTAAGTTATTATATAGCTCCATCTGAGGACTATGAGCAGCAGGTTAGTGATTACCTTGCTAGTGTTCTTATAGAAAATGGTGCAAAGGTAATAAATGATGAAAAAGGTGCAAACAGGTTTGTTATGGTAACTGTAAATAGGGTAAAAATGCATTTAAATGTAGATGGCTTTATAAAACAAATGTATGTTCTAAAGATTGAGGTTACGAACTCATCTGCTGAAGCTGTTGCTAGTCTATATCAGGAATTTACTGAGACAGGCAGAAGTGAGGTGCAGATAAAAGAAATAGTTAATATGAGAATTAAGGATTATATAAACGAAAATATAGACCAGTTACTCCAATAGCTAAATATTCTTTTAATCTAAAAAATCCCAATTTTTAATTGGGATTTTTTGATATTATATTTCACCGGTCCTTTCATCAGTTTTGCCCATATAATATTTATATATTCTTGGCGTAAATTTAATTACACAATAGGTTTCGTCCTCTTTGCCTGTGTAACCAAAATTTTTCCACTCATCCATCCAAAATTTTTCCTTTTCCTTTTGATTTGATATAACTTCTACATCTCCAAATAGTGTCATTGCACGTCTTGTTTCTGGATTAAAATAATATAGGCAGGTATTTTTATTGTTTTTTATCTGTTCGGCCTTATGGGAATATTTATTTGTTAAAAAATATAGTGTCAAATCCTCTATATCCTTTTTATTTTTGTTTAGCATATTTGCAATTGTTCTTGTTTCTGGATATTTTGATAATCCAAAGGTACAAAATTGTACAGTATCGCAACTTGTAACTACTCCAAGTATATTTTTTCTTGCTTCCTCTGACATACTATTGTTTTTATTTATTTGATTAGTATACTAATAATTGTATTTTAAAAGTAAATGGGTTAATGATTAAAAATATAAAATTATTGTAAAATATCTTGCTTTTATTTACATACGCTAAATAATATAATTATATAACGACATAAAATGATATGACAAAATTCTCTAAAATTCGGGTGGGGGGTCAAATTACTAAACCACTCAAAAGCCTCCAAAATTAAAAAATCAAAAGCTTTAGCTTTTTCTCTAATAGAACTATCAATAGTATTAATAATAATAGGTTTGCTTGTTGCGGGTGTAACGGGTTGGGCGAGTCTCATTCAGTCCGCTAAAACAAGGTCGTTTATGAATGAAATTTTAGACCATAGGAAAAATTTATATATTTTTAAGGTAGCAAAGGGCAGACTGCCTGGTGATTTAAATGGTGGTGGAAAGATTGGCGCCAATTCTGGACAAACATATTCTGCTGGCGATTTTGCTGCACCATATGATGGAGCAGCAGAAAATAGTGAGTATGGTATACCAAACGCGAAAACTGCACCGTATGTTGACTATATCTTGAAGGTATAATTGATTTTCAACCAAAAAAAGTTAATTTAGAGAGTGCTTCTGATGGTTCAATCCCAAAATCAAAAACTTTTCCGCATTATTCTTTTAACATAGAATATGTAAAAGGCGCTTCTCCAAATGAAGGTGATTGTCTATATAATAGAAAATATGGAAATTGGCTGTATACAGACTCGTATATAAATATTAAAAAAAGAATTTCACCAAAAGTTTTTCAGCAAATTGATTTGAAAATAGATGATGGGCTTGATAATTATGGAAATGTTAGAGCATATTGTGGAGAAGATAATGTGTATTTTTGTGGACCTAATGAGGAAGGAAGATATGATAAAGCTAAAACTTGCAATTGGTTGATGTATTTTTTAACAGAATAAAATATTTATATTTGATTTTTAAAATATCTAATATAATCTATTTCTATAATATAGTTATACGTAGAATATGTTGGAAAAAATCGTAGTTTTTTTAAGAAAAATTTTAATAATTGTCTATAATTTTTTAAAAAAGTTAATAATTTTTTTAAAAAAAGTTGCAATATTTATTCTAATATTTCTTAAAAAGTTGGTATTTGAAGATAAAAAGGAAGGTGAAGATTCCAATGGTCTTTGGGATACTGTAAAAAATGTTTTGATAGCTCTAGTCCTAGCGCTGATAATCAGATCCTTCCTATATGAACCATTCCATATACCATCTGGTTCTATGAAGCCAAACCTAAAAGAGGGCGACTTCATATTTGTTTCAAAATATGATTATGGTTATAGCAGATATTCATTTCCACTTGGATTACCAATATTTAAAGATAGGATATTTTTTAAAAACAAACCTGCAAGGGGTGATGTTTTAGTATTTAGACTACCATCGCATCCAAATATAAATTATATAAAGAGGCTTATTGGTTTGCCAGGCGATAAAATTCAAATGAAAAATGGAGTATTATTTGTAAATGGTAATGAAGTTCCAAAAAAATACATAGAAGAAGTTTTAGAGTTTGACAACGATCCTTCAAGTAAGGTTAAAGAATATAGAGAAATCCTTGATAATGGAAAAGAAGTAATAGTTTTAGATAAAATTGAAAATGGAAATGGAGATAATACTGCTGTTTTTACGGTTCCAGATAAACATTATTTCTTTTTAGGAGATAATAGAGATAACTCTCTAGACAGTAGATTTAAAGAAACTGGTTTTGTTCCAGAAGAGAATTTAATTGGAAAAGCCAGGATAATTTTTTTCTCAATAAGCGAAAATCCACTAAAATTTTGGAGATGGGGGAAAAGTATAAGAATAGATAGAATTTTTAAAACAATAGAGTAACTATTATGAATACAGAAAATTACGAAGAATTATATAAAAAAATTTATTATACATTCAAAGATAAAGAATTATTAACGGCCGCATTAAGCCATCCAAGTCTTTGCTATTCAAAAAAGAATAAATGTATAAACTATGAACGATTGGAACTATTGGGAGATTCAGTGCTATCATTAGTTGTTTTAGACATGCTATTAACATATTATAAAAACTTTGATGAGGGAGAGATTGCAAAAAGAAAATCATATCTTGTCTGCACAGAAGCACTATCAAAAATAGGGCAGAGTATTGATCTTGGAAAATATATATATATGACAAAGGGTGAAGAAAAGCTAGATGGCCGAAATAATCCAAGAATAATAGAAAACGTTATGGAATCTATAATTGGAGCCATATATAAGGATGGTGGTATTGAAAGTGCTAGAAATTTTATAGAAAAATATTGGTTTGATTTAATAAAGCAACAAAAAACTATAAAGAAAGATCCAAAAACTAGACTTCAGGAGTGGCTGCAAAAAAATAAATACAATATTCCAGAGTATAATACAATAGAGCAGAGCGGTACAAAGGGAACTCCGATTTTTACAATAGAAATATATGTTGAAGGCTTCCCACGTATATCCGAGAGCGCTAAAACAAAAAAAGAAGCAGAAATAGCCTGCGCAATAAAAATGATTAAATATATAAAAGAAAACATTGATAGTAAAATTTAACAAAGAAATAGGGTGCGTTATTAAATTTTGCTATCTATATTTTGCATTTATAATAAAATAAATAATTTGATTACCATCAATTATATGCTTTTATAAATTAATTCTCACTTATATATTATATAAAAAGATATTTTTTATTTAAAATTCATTTAGGATAATTTAACTACGGTCTCGCTTTTTTTGTGGTGCGGGTCTCCGCATCCGGCACATGAGAATGTCAAATAGTAACAACAAAAAAGAACTTTTTTGTTATATTTTTTATAATTTTAAGTTTTGATAGCATTTTGTATTGGGTACAGAGACCCACACCACAAGTATTTCTCAACACTTTAATAAATAAAAAAGCGAGACCAGGGGTAATTTAAAATCTTTAAATAAAAAATATGTTATTTATAAAATTTGAAAATATTCTTTGATTCAATTTAAAGAGAAGTGCATAGTTTTATGTTTTTGTATAATTAATCCATAGCTAAAATTTTGTCAAAAATGGTACTAATAATTATTGTATAACATATATTATGGAATTTTTTTATTAATATTTTATTGCCATTTAATCTTTATTTATTAAGATATAATTGGTTTAATTTTAAAGTAAAAAATTAGAAAATTATTTTTTTAAAAATATCTCCGATTTACTTCAAATATTTTTATTTTTTGTTATATTTTTACTATGTTTTAGATTAACTATTAAAACCTTTACATTATTTTATATAAAAAATATCCTAAAATTTTAGTTTTCTTTCGGAAGTATTTTATTTGAAAAAATAGGAAATATTTTCTAGTTTTTTAGATGTACCCTATTCGTCTATGATAATATCAGAGAAAATGGACAAAAAATTAGTTTTTTAATTAAAAATATTTGTTTTTTTAATCGTAAATCCATGTTTTATTTTTTATATTTTTATTTGTTGATAACTAAGGTTTTATTTGATTTAATCTAATTAATTACTTTAAAATAATTAGTTTAAAAGTATAAGATTAATTGCAATTACTTGCGGTTTTGTTTTTTATAATCTTGAATATTTTTTATTTCTATTTTTTGTACTAATTTTTCTCTATATATAAAAATTAATTTTCTTGACAATAAGAATGGTTTTATTATCTTTAACAATATATTTAGTAACAATAAATTATTTATAAAATGAGTTTAGAATCTTTTTTTAATCCCAAAAGTGTTGCGGTTGTTGGGGTTTCTGAAAATCCTGAAAAACTTGGGGCCGTTGTATTCAAAAATTTGCAAGACGCTAATTTTAAAGGTAATCTCTATCCAGTTAATCCAAAAATGGCTGGACAGGAGTTATATGGTAAGAAATGTTTTGGAAGTGTAAGAGATATTCCTGAGGCTATAGATTTGGTGGTTATAGTTGTTCCAGCTAAATTTACTATGCCTGTTATAGATGATTGTATAGCTAATAAAACTAAGAATATAAGTATTATTACTGCTGGTTTTGGTGAAATTGGAAACCATGATTTGGAAGATGAAATTGCTAGAAAATGTATAGAAAATGGTATTAGTTTACTTGGTCCAAATTGTCTTGGTCATATTTCTACATATAATAATTTAAATGCAAGTTTTGCAGACGGCTTTCCTGAAAGAGGTAATGTTGCGTTTATTTCTCAATCTGGTGCATATTGTTCTGCTATGTTGGATTGGGCAAGAAAAAAAGGTATAGGTTTCTCACATTTTATTTCTATTGGAAATAAGGCGGTTCTTGGCGAAGATAAGTTATTGGACGCTCTTAAAAACGATAAAGATACTACAGCTTTTGTATTCTACCTTGAATCTTTAAAAAATGGTAAAGAGTTCTTAAAGGTTTTAAAGGATGTTACAAAGACTAAACCTGTTGTTATAATGGAACCTGGTAAGTCTAAAAAGGCACAATCCGCTAGTTTATCACATACTGGAAGTCTAGCTCCTAACTATAAGGTTTTGGAAATAGCTCTAAAAAGATCTGGTGCAATTCAGGCCTATAATACTAGAGAAATGTTTGGTCTATTAGAAATTTTAGAATTTGCACACCATAAAGAATTTGATGGACAATTAGCTATTTTAACTAACGCTGGTGGTGTTGGTGTTTTGACTAGTGACTTATGCGAAGATGCTGGACTTGATATACCTAGACCAAGTGATGCAACCGTTGAAAAACTGAAGGCTGCTTTGCCGGCTGAGGCTGCATTTGGTAACCCAATTGATGTTATTGGTGATGCTAGGGCTGATAGATATGAGACAGCATTAAGAATTCTCTGTCAAAGTGGTGAATTTAAGAATATTCTAGTTCTTTTGACTCCACAAATGGTTACAGACGCAAAAGGCACTGCTGAGGCTATAGTTCGCGTTTATAAAGAATTCCCTAAAGTAAATATTTTTGCTGCATTTATAGGCGGTAAAAGGGTTGAAGCTGGAATTCAAATATTAAATGAAAATCATGTTATAAATTATAAATATCCTGTTGATGCAACAAGATTGCTTGGACTTTTGAAAGAACAAATGAAATTCAGAGGTATAAGAGAAACTGATATTAAATTAAATAAAGTTCCTGATAATATTAAAAATGCGATTGATAATGCTAAAAAACAAGATTTAGCTTCTTTGCCACAGGAAACTGTTAATATGATTATGGACTATTATAAAATTGATTATCCAAAATCAGGCAACTTTACTGATAAGTCTAAGGCATTGGAATTCTGCAAGAAGATATTCCCTGCCCCAGTTGTTTTAAAGCTTTCTGCTCCTGATGCTCTTCATAAAACAGAAATGAAAGGTATATACCTTAATATAAACAATGAAACAAAGTTTGAAGAAGCTTGGAAAGGCTTGCAAGACTCAATATATAAATTTAACCTAAAAAATGCGAGTGTACTAATTCAAGAAATGATAACAAACTCGACAGAGGTTAT
>CALXSC010000099.1 GCA_944391025.1 uncultured Rickettsiales bacterium | reverse complement strand
TGATGGAAGAAAAACAGACCAGGTTAGACAAATTAATGCACAGGTTGATGTTTTGCCTGTAGTTCATGGTTCTGCGCTATTTACTAGGGGCGAAACACAGGCTTTAGTTGTTACAACATTGGGTTCTGAACATGATGAACAGATAATTGATAATGTATCTGAAATTGTTGAATCGCAGAACTTTATGCTGCATTATAATTTCCCTCCATATGCAACAGGCGAAACTGGGTTCCTAAGAGCTCCTGGCAGAAGAGAGATTGGTCATGGAAAACTAGCTTGGAGAGCAATTAACAACGTCATCCAATTGACCCCTGATTTTCCTTATACTATAAGGGTTGTTTCTGAAATTACTGAATCAAATGGTTCATCTTCAATGGCTACAGTTTGTGGCACATCAATGTCTTTGATGGCAGCAGGCGTTCCTATGAAAGCGCCTGTTTCTGGTATTGCTATGGGATTGATAAAGGAAGGTGATGACTTTACAGTTTTAAGTGATATCATGGGCGATGAAGACCATTTGGGCGATATGGATTTTAAGGTTGCCGGTACTAGAGAAGGCATAACGGCTTTGCAGATGGATATAAAATGCAAAGGAGTTACTGAAGAGATTATGGCTAAGGCTTTAAATCAGGCTAGGGATGGAAGATTTCATATTCTAGAAAAGATGGCTGAGGCTATTAGCCAATCTAGGGATGATATTTCTGAAACTGCGCCTAGGGCTTTAATAATGAAAATCAAACCAAGCAAGATCAAAGATGTTATAGGTTCAAAAGGCAAGGTCATAAAAGAAATTATTGAAAAAACTGGTACTTCTATTGATATAGCTGATGATGGTACAGTTACAATTATGTCTACTAAGCCTGAAGCTAGTGAAGAAGCAAAGAAGATAATAGAAGGTATAGTTGGTGAATTAGAGGTTGGTAAAATTTATGAAGGAAAAGTCCTTAAAATTTTAGATTCTGGAGCTTTTGTTGATTTGCCTGGCAAGGATGATGGTTTTGTTCATATTAGTCAATTAGCTGATTATAGGGTTGAATTTGTTGACGATATTCTTAACGAAGGAGATATTGTAAAGGTTAAATTGATTGGCTTTGATAGGAACAACAAACCTAAGTTAAGCTACAAGGCTGTTGACCAAAAGACTGGTGAAGATTTAGAAAAAAAGTAGTTTAAGTTGGAAATGGTTTCAAACCGTTTCCACTTATGTTTAATAAAAAAGGAAAGAGATGACTGATAATAATAGAAAAGATTTTAGCAATAAGAAAAAATTTAAAATAAGCAGAGGGGAATTTAATCCCAATGTAGAAGTTGGTAAAATTTATGAAGGAAAAGTTGTAAAGATTCTTAGCTCTGGAGCATTTGTTGAATTTCCAGAAAGTCCTAAAAAAGATGGTTTTGTCCACATTAGTCAATTAGCTAATTATAGAGTTGATAAGGTTGAGGATATTCTAGAAGAAGGAGAGACCTATAAATTTAAGTTGATTGGTTTTGATTTTAGTAGAAAACCTAAGTTAAGCTACAAGGCCGTTGACCAAGCAACTGGTGAAAGCATTGAGACCAAAGACGAAAAAAAGTCTAGCTAGTCAAAAATATACATTGCTTATAAATCCCCATTATTTTGGGGATTTTATTGTAATCTAAAACCCCCAGTCTAACTAGGGGTTTTAGATTACAAAAATAAATGCTCCTTATTTGGAGCTTTTGATTAGCAATCCGACAACGTCAAAGGGAGAAGCTAAAAAATCATCAACTATAAAACTTCTGAAACATGTAGATGAAAAAATGGATGATGGCATGTTTAATTATGGAAATATTTCGGCTAATTGTAAAGCAACTGGTGTTGGATATGGTATGGCTACCTATGAACAAGCATTAGATACTATTAAAAATGGTGAAGATGGATACTGTTCTGGTTTTTATTATTATCTGGGATTTTAAAAAACAAAAATAGCCATCAATATAATATTTTGGCGGCTATTATTAATTATTTTATATTATTTTTCCTGTTTCTTTAGCAATATGTTGCATAATACCATTACGGCAATGTAGAATATTGTTAAATATGTGAAATTTGGCAACATTGTTTTTATTGGCAAATCTTTTGTAAATGTTCCCATGATGGTTCTCATGTAATATATTACTGGGTATAACCTTGCTGTCATTTGTCCGCTTGCGTCAAGGCTTGAAATTGGCGTTAAAAGTCCGGAATAGGTAAATGATGGGATCATTGTGGTAATTAATGCGATTAATAGTCCAGCAATTTGGCTTTTAACAAATGAAGATACTAAAAGCCCTATGGCTGTTGTACAGAATATGTATACTAGCGACATTCCAGTAAGAAGTAGAAAACTTCCTTTTAGCGGCACGCCATAGATAAACACGGCTATGCCAACCAACATAAAATATATTACAAAAAATATTGCTATGTATATAGACTGTTTTCCAATTAAGAATTCCAATTTTGTGAGAGGTGTTGCGTAAAAGTTTGTAATTGTTCCAATTTCTTTCTCTTTAACAATTGATAGGGTCATCATAATGGCTGGTATTGCAATTAAAATAACAGCTATTGCTCCTGGAACGAACGTATATTTACTTTCTGAAGCCTGGTTGTACCAGTATCTGCTTTTTATGCTAAAGTTTGTTAAATTTCCAGTAAGTCCATATTCTTCTGTGGCCTTGTTTAAAAGATATGTACTATTTGTTCCGGATGTGTATCCCTTTATACTTTCAGCCCTAAATGGCTGTGTACCATCAATAAATGTTCCAACTTGAGTTCCTTTGCCGGCTGATAGGTTTCTTCCAAATCCTGCAGGTATGTCTACATAGAATCTTGCAATATTCTTTTGGAGTGCTACCTCTGCCTCTTTGTTTGAATAGACATGACCACGGTATAAATAATATTCTGAGTTTATGTAGGCGTCTGCATATTCCCTGCTTGCTGGAGTGTTGTCAAAGTCTAGAACAACAAATGGTATATTTTTTATATCCATATTCATTCCGCTTGAGAATAGAAACATTAGAACTATTGGAACGGCAAAGTTTGCAACAACCCTAACTGGGTCTCTGAACATTTCAATGGTTTCCTTCCTAGCAACTGTCATCATTCGTTTAAAACTGAACATAATATAATAATTATTTATATCTGTTAATAATATATTTTGTTATAAATAAAATACAAGTTTTTTTGAGATTATTAAAAATTATTGCTTCGTATTCCTTGAGATATAATTATCCATCGCTCTTACTATAGCTTCCGTAATTTCATTTCCGCAAATGCATGTTTAAGTGACAAATTATTTTAAGCCAAAGTTAATATTTGGGAATAAAATTGTTTTAAGGTGATTATTTATTTGGTTTATCATATTGAATTTTAAAGAGTCTCCTAATAGTACATGATGCGTAACTAATAAAAATTTAATAAAAAATCATTATTAAGTCAAATTTTTCTTTTATTTTAAAAAAATAGTTCTAAACTATTAATATATACTTAAAATTATGTTGTATTCTTATGAGTGATAGTAATGATAGTAAAAGTACTTTTGCTAATTTTATGTCTCCCAAAAGTGATTCTGAAAATAAAAGTTCTTCTGGTATTGTAGGTGGCAATAAAACGAAAGAAGCATTAAATAATGCAAAAGAGGAAAAAGAAAAAGAGCAAAAAAAGGAATTGGAGGAGGCTAAAAAAAATTCAATTGCTTTGGCAAATAGATATGGAAAAGCTGACATGATGAAAATGCAGGCTAGAAATCTAATTATGATGTTGCCTTTTTTAATAATAGGGGCTATTATATTTTTACTCCTATTGTTTAAGGGCGGTGATTGGCTGAGCGCTGGTCTTAATACATTATTTAAAGTTATGACAGGAAGCAAATAGTTATAATGAGTAAAATATACTATCTATTTTTTTTAATGCTTTTTCTTTCTTCATGCTATTCAAACACTGGTATCAAGTATTGTATAGATGGAGATACCTTTGATATTGCCATAATAGGCAATGAATTAAGCAAAATAAATCAAAAATTAGTTTTAAATAAATTAATTAATGATTCAAGTATTAAATATAATAAAGATAGTAACCTATTAATTGAGGTTAATATAACCTTAAGAAGAAATACATCGCTTATCTCAATTAATAATACTGTTCAAATGGAAAATTTAAACTTTATAGTGCGCTACAGTATAAAAGATAAGACTAATAAACTTACTTTAGATAATGGTAAGTTTATTATAGTAGATGATTTGAATGTGTCTGATAATAGATTTGCAAACTACGCTACTGATAATTATATCATGGACAATTTTGCAAAGAATCTTTTAATCAAGCTTGAAAGCAAGGTTAAAGGTCTTTTGATCAATAAAAAATGTAAAAAAGTTCAAAATCAAGTTGCAATTTATTATTTTGATGCTAATATTAATTTAAAAAGTACAAAGGATTCCCATTATGTATAGAAATTTTTTAAAAAATTGTGTTGGTTTTTTTATAGTTCTTGTATTAATAGCGGGTTGTGAGGGGCAAAGTTGTATAGAAGCAGATGACTTTGGTGAGTATAATACTGATATTATAACTGTTGATTCAATTGGAAGTGCATGTGAGTGGACGGATGATGGAGAGTATGGCACTGGTTCTGAAACAATAAGACAATGTTTAGATAGGGAAAGAACAGGCGACATGGCCATACAAGGTACGCAATGTAAGATAAAAGCTATCACTTGTAATAATTTAAAAGAGTGTCTAATTGATACTTCGGCGTCATGTGCAAATAATTTTACAATTACTGGTTCTAAAGATGACGGTTGCCAACCTAGTGATGATGAGTCAAGGAAAAGTTTGATAAGGGCTGCATATAATGCATGTTTAGAGGGTTGTATTGACGAGTGTACATCGTCTGAATCCTATTCATATGAACCTAAATGGGTATTAAATAATCTAAAAGAAAAGGGCGGATATCTTGGCATAGAACTTTCTAAATCAAATAAAGTATATGTTCAGGCTTTGGGTTCAGTAATTCTGCAAGGCTCTGTTAGTGAAAATAAAGATTTTTCAGTAAATACACCTAAGGTTCAGGATATTGGCTTTATTCTATCAAAGGGTATTCCGTTTACTTTGACTGGTAAATGGTGTAGAAATGGTTCATCTTTGACATCGTGCGAGAGTTCTAAACAGGTTGGTGAATTTGGTGGTGATGTTCCTGCTGGAATGCCTGATAACTCAAATCTGGAAAAAAGAATTGATTTCCTTAGAAGAGGTGTTATAATTCTTGATCCTTTGCCTGAGGATTCAACGTTTACTTCTGAAGGTAAATATAGTGGTCCATTGAGATCTCCAAATTTTAACGCTTGGAAATGTCCTTTTGACAATACGGACGGTTCGTATACATGCTATTCTGATTTTTCTACAGCTGAATCTGGATATAGTGACCAAAACCATGCTCTATATGATATGGAAAATTACTTTAGAAAGAGATTGGGTGGTTCTGTAATTCCTGAAAATGTTAGAGATTTGATAACTATAAATCCTTTTGCCAATTTTGAGTGTAAAACAAATTTAGGAACAAATAGATATTGCATTCCTACTGAAACTGAGGCATTTACTGTTGATTTTCCAGGTACTAGTGAGTCTAATAAGACCGTAAGAACTGGATTTGCACTTACTAAGGCTGGAAAAACTGGACTTGAGGTAATCTATCCTTCTAAATTGGCGTTTAGGATAATACCAGATGCTTCAAAAACATCTAGCACTTCTGGTGAATGTAAAGTTACTGTTACTGTTCAGGGAAATAGCCATATACAAAATAAGGTTGTAACTGTTAAGGCTGATGGAGGATGGCATTTCTTAAATGAGTCTGAGAATTCAACAGAAAGACTTACATTGGATAGAGATAAATACAATACTTTGATGCCAATATCTGAATCATCTTCTTTACAGAATTTAAATAGACCATACAAAGTTGATATAAAATTTGACAGCAATCAAAAATGGACAGATGAGGATGGCAATCAAATTTCTTGTGGTGATGGAATGGTCGCTTTCTTCTTGCCTCAAAACGAAATTTTGGTTGACACTTCGGGATTTGTTAGCTTTAAAAATTTGTTAGGTGATAACAAAAAAAATTGTGCTGCAAATAGTACAACTGAAGATAAAGAATGTATTAATGATTATATTTTAACGTTTGATATAATCAATCCTATGTATGAGATTAGAGATAATGCAGAACTTGATTTATTGGAAAAGAATTTCTATGAATATAGGGAACTTGCTAGTAGTATTGACGTTAAAAATTCAGATGGCACAACCTCAAAGGTAAATAGTACTAAACCAATAAAACAGAGCGTTACTATTAAGCTTGGATCTGATACTACCGATGATGGTTGGTCAGATGCAATATATGTTAGAAAAGGTCAAATATTGAGATTTGATGAAACTAACTGGTATAGTATAGTTAGAAAAAGTTCTTCAGTAGAGGATGCTAATAGCTTTAATATAAAAAATAAAGTTTTGCAAATTGGTAACTATGTTAAAAAGCCTAATGAAGGTTTGGTTATGAAAATAGTTGAACGACCAGCTATAATATGTAGGGGTTCAGCTAATGAAAAATATACTAATCCACTTTGCAATTTAACAATAGATGATAACGGAGAAGAGGTTTGTAGTCTTTCATATTCTGATTATTGTAGTGAGGTTTATTATAATAAAGAAGGCGATGAAGATTTAACTGATGCACAAAAAACTGCAAATGCCAGATATTGTCCATTTGGATGTTATGGTAATTTCTTTGTTGACTCTACAAACGCTAGTACGGCTTGTATGCTGACTGGAAGCGAAGACGACAAAAAGAATTATCCTAATATCAGTGAAACTACATGTACAAAATGTAAAGAGTATATTGATACATTAACGGCTCCTCAAGTTGAATATGATGTTAATGTAACGCAATGCTATAATTTGGAAAATTATACTGGTGCAGTTTCAAATATAGCTAATGGAACTGATCCAATTACTGGTGAAAAATATAGTGTATATCAAAATGATGTTGAAAAATATGGAAATCTTACTTCACGTGACAGTAGTTTGGGTGCAACTAAATTAAAAAGTATTTTTGAAGATGGTTCATACGGAAGTTTGGAGGGGCTAGAACTTGATACAACTAAAAAAGGAACAAATAATAAATATGATGACTTTGTATACAATGTTGTTGACGGTCTACAATTCAACTCTCCTAGAAGTTTCAGATTTTTGGTTATTGATAATCCGGACTTTACTTTCAAGGCTACACCGGATCCAGATAAAGATCTGATTTCGGACCCTTCTCAAAAAACTTCCTATAATGGAAATACTGGTAATTATTCTTTTTCATTCACTCCACAAGAAATAGTGAATAACGGTGCGCAGATGTCGGTATTTATAGCCCATAAAGATTGGATTGAAGGACAAGACAATTATACACCAAGTGCAGATGGTAAATTTAAAGCCTGGATAGTACAATATAATATGGATAGAACTACGGACGGAAATTATGGAAAATTAAACGCAGCTTCTCCGTATGAATTTGATACTAACGGAATATTAATTAATAGAAGCACTAAAGGTCAATCAATCGATATGTCTACATTGCCAATTGAAGGTGTTAATGAGGATGATTATAAAGACCTTAGGTTATTCTTTAAAATAATAGATAAGGAAGAAAAACCAGCAGGAAATTGTACTTCATTTGAGGCTCAAAAAACTGTAGGAAAATGTAGATGTAAAAATTGGGCTTCTAGCAGAACTCCTGAAGATTGTTCTACAATAAGCTGCGGTGATGATTTTAGCAATATAGAAAATGTTGATGTAACTGAATGCCAAGATTTATATTCTAATAATAGTGGAACCTATACTGTTCAGTTGAAAACTCCTAAGGATGTTTTGAATAGCACTGGATACATTGTAAAATATGTTATGGAACCAATTATGGAAATACTTGATGGAAAAACAATTGGTATTGCAGTTGACCATGACGGTAACCCAATTCCTTGTAAGGGCTCAGATTCTCAATATACATATGGTGGTATTTTGCCATTGGATAGGGTTGGACAACCATGTAGTACTACTGATCCAATCTATGGGCAATACTGTATTTTGACTACTAAGGAGTGTGGAGCTAATGACCTTAACCCAGCTTATTGCTTCTTGCCTGGAGCTACTGCTAGTAGAATAGGAGAGGCTTGTAAAGTTGATGATAATTCCAATGTAACTGAATACGGAAACTATTGTTATTCTACTCCTACTGATAGGTGTGTGATATATAAGCCTCAAGATCAGATAGATATCTATGATGATACATTTGGTGATACTTGCAAGCCTGGAAGTGGTGATAATTGTGTTCAAAATTGTTCAACTTTGGATACAAACACATATAAAAATTATTGTAAATTTGTTAGCGATGGTAAAGGATTCATTCAAAAATTCTATGAGGCTGTAATTAATGATTCAGCTTATCAGATAACTCTAAGATTGTGCTTTACCTTAATGATTATGTTCTATGGTTTGTATTACTTGCTGGGTATGGCTGAGCTGACACATGGAGAATTGATAAGAAGGGTTATAAAAATATCATTTATATATCTGATGGTTGGAACTGATGGATGGTATTATTATAATATGTTCTTTGTTAAGTTCTTTAAAGGTGGCGTGGACTATTTAGTATTTGCTGTAGCTGGTGCATTTGACGATAGTTCTAGTTTAGCCGCTGCGTTTGTAGAAAATAATTTCTATGATAAGAGTGTTTTATTTAGCGGTGTTGATAAGAATTTGGCGCTGATGTTCTCAGATCAAGTTACATTTAAGATATGGGGACTAATGTTTGTTAGCTTCTTCGGATGGCTATATGTATTCTTGATATATTCATCAATTATAGCTTATATAATGGCTGTTGCCAACGCATTGCTGTTGTATTTAACTGCACAGTTCTTTATATCAATGTTGTTAGCGTTTGGTCCAATATTCTTTGTATTGTTGGTATTTGAAAAGACTAAAGAAATGTTTAACAAGTGGATTAATAATCTTGTGTCATTCTCTTTAGAACAAATATTCTTACTGACTTGTCTAAGTTTATTCAATATGCTTGTATATAATATAATTAAATTTGTATTAAGCTATAGAGTTTGCTGGAGACCAGTATGGGTATTAAATATTCCATTGCTTGGAAATATTGAGTTGATGAGTTTCTGGAAGGCAACCACTGCATCTTCACCGTCTGCAGCTGCTTCTGCTGTGCCGGGTTTATTCCAGATTTTGTTAATATATCTAATAGCTAATTTAATGAAGAAATTTATTGAGTTTGCAACTAACCTTGGTGCTAGTATGGGCGGTGGTGGTTTAACGTCATCTGATCTATCTGGTGGTATAAAGAAAGCTGCTGGTGATTTTTATGATAAAAATATTAAGGCACCTATTCAAGCAACTGCTAAAAAAGTTGGAACTGCAATAGCTAAAAAGACTATAGGCTATAAAACTAAAGAAGAAGAAAAGAAAGAAGAAGAGTCTAATAAAGTTATGAGGCAGGGCCTTAGAGCTGCTAACAGGGATGCTGATAAAGCTGTTGAAGATTTCAAGAAGAAAGAGGGTGAAAAATTATTTACAGATAAAGAAGGCAAACCTATTTCTGCTGAGCAAAGAAATAAGATGTTGGCTGATGTCAGACGACAGGCATTTAAAGATAGTGTTGAAAAAAATGGCAATTTAAGTGCTGAGTTAAAGAAGAGAAAGATGAGCGTTGATGATTTGGCTAATTCAAGAGCTTCTGAATTTACAAGTTCTAATAGCATACTTGGTTTAGGTGGTAATATGCTTGCACATAGTTTTGGAAAAGCTAATAAATCTGAAGTAAAGAGTAAGAATATAGAGGAAGGAAAAAAGAGTTTACATTTTGAAAAAGATTCAAAGTTCGGTATACCGAACCTTAGAAGAAGTGCTGCTGGTGATTTCTCACAGAATGAAATTAGAAAGTTAACTCGCAATAAAGAAAAGGAAGAATTAAAAGAGCTTGATAAAGAGAGAGGAAGTGTCTTTAATAGGCAGATGACCGATGAAGAATATGAGAGAAGGAAAAAAGAAATTAATGAGAGAAAACATGATACTAGACGTAGTATGAATATACAGGAACACGAAAAGAAAGATCAGGTTAAAGCTCAAGAAGAGGCTGTTAAAAATACTACTGGTGCTGCCGCTTGGTGGAGGAGGAATGGTATTGCTATAACTAAAAAGCAAAAAGCCAATAAGGCTAAGGCTATACAGGCTAGAGCTCTTGCACAAGATTTAAAAAAGCAAATGAAGGCTGAGTTTAAAGCTAGTCATGAAGGTTTTGAAAGTGCTGGAAGAGCTAATCTTTTAAGGGTTGGAACTAATAAGGAAAGATTTAAGTTTGGTACAAGATTTAGTGCTGCAGCTCGTTCACTTATTCCAAATAAATGGCAAAATCAGGAGAAGAAAGCTAGAATCCAGAAAGAGGCCTATGAGAATAAGAGAAATAGAGCTCAATATGAGAGCGATCTTAAAGAATATAGAGCTTTAGGTAAAAAAGCACAAATTGAAGCTGCTCAGAGAATGGCAGGTGTAATACCATCTACTGCTTCTTCTAAAGGTGCTACACCTTCAGGTTCTGGAAGCGCACCAACTTCTGCTCAACAACAGAGCGGTTCCGGAAGTTCTTCTGTAAATGATACTCCTAGAGGCGGCAATCCTGATCAGTCTTCTAATGAGAATGATGGTGATCAGCATTCGGATAGCCAGGAAAGAAGTACCCCTAATTCTGCTCCACAGGATAATGGCAGTGGTTCAGGTGATTCTTCTGGCTCTGGTCAGTCGTCTTCTGCTCCAAGTTCGGAATCTCAGCCACCTAAAGATAATGAAGGTGTAAGCGAAAGTGCGGTAGAAAGACAAGAACCTACGGGAGCCCCAGTTAATAGAAGATATAGCGACGCAATGTATGATAAGGATGATAATCGTAAAAGAATAAGCACTAGAAAGGCAATGAAGGATATTGAAAAATTACGTAAAACCGATCCAAAATTTGCTGAAGCATACAATAAAATGCTTGAAGCAAATAAAAATAAATTCATGAAAGAGCATACAGCATATGGTCAGAGAAAAAAGGATGGCGGATATATGGGACCTGGTAGTGGCTTTTGGGGTATTAACCGCGCTTATGAAAAAACCGACCTTGAGGTTGAAAATCTTTTGGTTGATCAAATTAAACATGGTAAAACTCCTGAAGAATTACTTGAATATATGGAAGCATTTAATTCTGAACATGCTCCACAAAGTAATGCTCCTGAGGGTGAATCAACTAGTAATTCGCAGGATAATTCAACAGGTAGTACTGTTGATAGTACTCCTCCTCAAAACCAGGATGATTAATAACAATAGATTGTGAGAGGTAATTGTATTTTTTCAATTACCTCCCTTATTTTTTTATGATGATTTTTAATAAGACCTTAGTTCTTTTTTTTCTTTTGATTATTTTATGCGCCAACAATGTATATGCGTCAGCTTGGCCAAGAAAACCAAAGAAATTTTTTGGTTTATTTGAAATACTTGATGAATCTAACTATTTTAAAACTTTAATGAATAATGACGATAGAAATTTTTATAGAACAAATTCATATAAATTTTATTTAGAATATGGTTTGACTAGAAAATTGACTATTGGCGGATATATAAAAAATTATAATTTTTATTCTAGATATAGATATGAAAATACAGAGTTCATCAAAAAGGTGAATAATGACTATTATTCAAACATATTTTTGCTCCAGAATCTATATGGAAAGAATGATAATTTTTTCTCTCTGCAGTATTCGGTATATTTGCCCATAAGGTATGAAGATATATCAAAGGATGTTAATACTATTGATACAAAGCATGCGTTTGAATTCTCAATACTATATGGAAAGGATGGTAAAATTGATTTGGATTTTTTGAATATTAATGCCAGGTATTATCTAGATATGTCGTTGGCATATAAACTTGTCAATGATATTAACTATGATCAAATTACTTTCCAGACTACTGTTGGAATAAGAATGAACGATTCATCATCCTTTAATCTGCATTATGAATATCAGTATTATTTAGACGAAAATTTGTTTGATAAAAAACACAATATTTATAATTATTATGAAGGATATAATATGAATCAGTTTAAGGTCTCGTTTAATTATAAATTTTTGGATAATTTATCAACTGAGCTTGCATATTATAAGAAGTTCTCTAAAAATAATTCTACTGGCCTAATTTTTTCATTTATATTTAACATGTAATTGATTAGGTTTTTTAATACGGTTTATGGAGTATAGCTATTATGTGTTTGTGTATATAATTTAGCGTAGCATTGGAGATGATGTTAACTTTGTCATATTTTATCATATTATATCAACTTAAAACCTGTTATGATTTATTTAATATTAACAGATTTTTATTCTTTTTTAATAAATAATTTCTTGATTTTAATATTAAACCAACCCATATATTTGGATTGATTTCATTTAATATTTTTCATTTTATTGACTTTTTTAAAAATTGTTTTAGTATATCAGTAGAAATATATCTATAGTTGAGTTATGAAAAAGGTTATTACTATTAATGTTGGAAATAAGGGGATAGTTCTATCCATAAAGGGTAATAATAAAATTTTTGAAAAACTATTTATAGATAATTTTAATCAGGAGACGTTGCCAGTTGTTTCAGAATTTTTTGCTAAATATAAGAAATTGAATGCCTATATAATATTGGATACTGTGGCGCAGAATTATAATTATAAGATATTTCCGCCACTAAATTATTTTGATTTGCAAAAAATAGTAATTAGAAGGTTTAATTCTGAAATTCCAAAAAATGATTTGAAGCAAAAAAAGTTTTTATATAAGAATCCAATAGATAAGAGGAGCGTTTATCTGTTTATTTCTGCAAGTACAGATTCTCCTTTAAAAGAGTGGCTTAATTTTTTTAAAACTATACCAAATAATTTGCTTGGCATATATATGCTGCCGTTGGAAACTGTTGATTTTGCTAAGAAAATTATGGTTTCATCTGGTATGAAAAAGGTGATTACCGAAAAGAACAAATGGATATTGATAACATTTAATGATAGAACAAGTGATTTAAGGCAGGTTGCAATTTTTAATAATAATATTGCTTTTACAAGGTTAATTTCTTTGGACTCTGCCGGTGATAATTTGGCGGAGTTTGCAAAGAATGATATAATTAGAACTAGTGAGTATATTAAGAGGTTTGATGCTGAATTTACATTTGATAAGCTTAATATTATTACTATTTTGGATCAGAAAAACAAGGAAGCTTTAAAAGATTTGAAAATTGAAAAGACGATTATTTTAAACTATACGCCGCATGATATTGCTAAAGAGCTAAATCTTGGAAATGGCACTATTGAAAATGATGAAAAATATAGCGACCTACTTTTAACTTTGTTTATATCTAAGAATAGGTCTAGGATGAGGTTTGGAAACTTTATGCTAAATCTTATATATAATATTGTATTGCTGTTAAATTTGATTAAAAAGGCTGCTGCTGCTTTTATATTGCTTATATTGATTTCTTTTGTTTCCGTTATTTTTTTGAATATACTGTATAAAAGCAAGCTGGTAAAATTAAATGAAGAGCTATCCAAAAATAAAGAAATATTGCAGAGTAAATCTGAAGAAAAGTTTGGCATGGATTCTGAGGATGTTGATAGAATAATAGACGCTGGCAATTTGAAGGATATATTTGACTCAAAATATGTAGATCCTATACCTGGATTTGAAAGTTTTTCTGTGGCGCAGGGTGATATTGCCCTTACATATGCCTTAAAATGGACTATAGAAAATTTTGACTATCAGTCCACTAGTGAAAATAATACTATAAAAGCGACATATGATATAAGTATTATAAACCCGGATGGTGATGCTAATAAATTATTTAATAAATATGATTCCCTAAGCACAAGACTAAGGGATACGTATAAAAATAATTTAACAGGTATTACGACATTGCCGAATAATATTAATTTTAGTAAAAAATATTTGACTTATCCTATAAAAGTTGAAATTACAGAAGGAAATAGTGTAAATGGAAAGAAAAGATAGTTTTGCATTTTTGAAAAATGAGAAGAAGGTAAATAGACTTATTACGAAATTGGCCATTGCCTCATGCATACTTTTAATATTGCTTGGCATTTTTGCCTATAGTGCTAAAATTTTGCTTGATGAAAAAAATAAAATGCAACAAGAAGTTGATTCTTTAAGCAACTTAAATTCTTCCATTGTTTCTCAAATAAGGGATATAGAGAATAAGTCAACTATGGCTAAGAACTATATTAAAATATGGGAGACTGACTATATACCAAACCAAAAGCTAATGAATGGTATAAATATTCAAGAAGTTGAAGACAAAATACAGAAATTAGCTGCTGAAAATGATATGGTTAATGTCCTAGTAAATCTATCTCCTGTTATATTAGCTGGAGGGCAATTTGAGAAGGAAACCTTAAAAACATATACCACACTTGTTGTTATAAAATTTAATGCTATTACCGATATAAGCGTTTTTAAATTTTTAGATGATTTGAGGGATAATATAGGCTATTTTATTACAATTCAAGAGCTTGTAATGGAAAGGACAAGGAAAATTGACGATGAATTTTTAAGAACTTTAGCTAATGGGAATATAGCTACAGCTGTTAGCGGAGAGGTTAAAATTAGATTATACGGATTAGGGGAGAAATAGAGCGAATTTATGACAAAAAAAATTTTTATTTTTATATTTAATACTATTTTTGTTTTTTTAACTACAACTACTGTTGTAGTGTGCGCTGATAGTGAAATCTCTACTGAAGAAAACCAGGATTCTACAGATAGCACCCATGAGGCTATTGGAGCTGAAATACAAGCACAAAACGATGCAAGTCAGAATGATATGAATCTTAAAACCAGGCAACAAAACGACAGGTCGCCTGCAAATAGTATTCAGAACGATATAGCAAATGATATTAATAATAGTATTTCAAATAACGACAATATTAGGCGTTTTGAATATAAATCGTTAATGTTTAATAAGAAAAATATAGATGATATTTTTAGACTTCTGCAGAGAATTGGAAAGGGCGCTAGCATTGTTGATAATTTTTTATTTGGGGATGATAGCGATAAGCAGCTGGTTGACGAAAATAATATTGCTATATATTTAAATTCAATTATGTATATATCTAAAAACAATTGGGCTATATGGTTAAATGGTAGTAAAATCACTAATTTAAATAATGGTGAAGGCGAGGTTATCGTTACTGCGATATCGCCATTAAAGGCATCGTTGGTATGGACAGTTGATAACGCGAGATGGGATATTATAAATGCAAATAAAAATATGCCGGCAAATAGATACAAACTTACTGACAAAGGCGTTAATATATATTTTTCGCTAAGCCCAAATCAAACTTTTATACCAAGTTTGAACAAGATAATAGAGGGAAAAATAAAGATAGAAGAGCCTGAGGAAGAGGAAAATGATAATAATGACCATAGCAATAATGACAATAGGAATAGGGATAACAACAACCAAAATGGCAATAGGAATAACAACATTAATGATAAAAATAATCCTGGTCTTAATGATTTTAGTAGGCAGGATAGTTTGTTTTTCTAGAATATTAATTTAGTTACAGATTTCTATCTTTTATATCTTCTTTTATATATTCTATGAAAGCCTGTTCTAATGAATCGGCATGTTTATTTTTCATTATTTGGTCTGGTGAGTCTGAAGCCAATAGTTTTCCAGCATTCATCATAGCAACCCTGTCGCATCTCATAGCTTCGTTTAAATAGTGTGTTGTAACAAATATTGTAACGCCTTCATCCCTTGATAGTCCTACTATAAGCTCCCAAAATTCATCCCTTGCTATAGGGTCAACACCTGAAGTAGGTTCATCCAATATTAAAATTGATGGCTTATGCAATACTGATACGCCAAGCGAAAGTCTCTGTTTAACACCAAGTGGCAGACTTGAGGTTTTTTCATTTAGTATTTCTTTTAGCCTAAATTTATCTATAACATAGTTAATTCTATGGTGTGTTTCCTGGGTTGATAGGTCAAATATTACCGCATGAAGCTTAAGATTTTCCATAACGCTCAACTCTCCATACAGCGAAAAGCTCTGCGACATGTATCCAAGGTCCTTTTTTACCTGCATGATATTTTCATTTGATGTCCTGCCAAATATCTTGTGGAAGCCTTCTGTTGCAGGAAGCAATCCTGTAATCATTTTCATTGTTGTAGTTTTTCCGCACCCATTTGGACCAAGGAATGCGTAAATTTCGCCCTGTTTTATATTAAAATTAATATGGTCAACTGCAATAAAATTTCCAAAGCGTTTTGTTAGGTCTCTAGCCTCAATAACGGTCTCCCTTGTTGATAGGTCTAGTGGTTGAATATTAAAATCCTTATGAGTTCCCCTTTTGTCTATTGGCAACATTTCAATAAACGCTGCCTCAAGAGTATCTTTTTTAGTTTCCATAAGTATATCTTTTACATTTCCATCGGCGATTATTCTACCTTCGTCCATCATTACAATTCTATCAAAAACCTTTGCTTCTTCCATATATGCCGTTGCAACTAGCAATGTCATGCCATCTTCCTGTTTTTTAATATCAAATATTAATTCCCAGAAGTTTTGTCTAGATAGCGGGTCAACGCCTGTTGTAGGTTCGTCCAAAATTAATATTTTTGGCTTATGGACTAGCGCACAACATAGTCCTAATTTCTGTTTCATACCGCCAGATAGATTTTTTGCCGGCCTATCCTTAAATTTTAGCAGGTCAGTCTTTTCCATAACCTCTATCATTAATTTTTCAGATTCTCTTTCGTCCATTGAAAATAGATTTGCGAAGAACTTTATATTTTCATACACAGATAGATCGCCATATAGATTTTTTCCTAGACCCTGCGGCATATAGGCTATATCTGGAGCTATTTTATTTCTATGGCTAGCGCTTGAAATACTATCGCCCAATATAAAAACCTTTGCATCGCCCTGTATTTTTTTAATTCCGGATATTATGTCAAGCAGCGTTGATTTTCCAACGCCATCCGGTCCAATAAACGCTACACTTTCACCCTGTTTTATTATTAGATCTAGACCATTTACTGCTTTTACTAAGTTTTTGCCACTTTCATAAGTGTGCGATAAACCCGATATTTCAACTACATTATTCATAATAATCTTCTATTTCAATAATAAACAAAAATGCAAATTAAAAGGCGACTTGCATAGTAAATACAATATAGAATAAAAAATTAAAGTCAATAATTTTTATGTTAGACCCGGTGCATAAAAAATTTTTCCACAAAAAACAAGCACGAAGCAGAGGGGAAGGAAGCTTGCTTCACTTCACCAGTGAAGCGAAGCTGAACGATCTGCGAAGTGCGAGATGAGTTTACGAAGTAAACGAACATCAAGCACGAAGCCGAAACAAACGAAGCTTGCTTCAAATCACCAGTGAAAACAAGGGACAAGTTGCGGGAGCTTGAGCATTCACTTCGTTCACATCGCACTTCGCCCAACGCAGGCTACCGAAATCAAGCAAGCTTGTTTCGGTTGGGCTTCGCGCTTGCTCACAGCAACTAGCTTGTCGTTGCCCCGCAGTTTGCCATAGCGAAGCGGAGGAGCAAGCGAACGATTGCCGAAGCACGATTGGAGCGAAGCGATGGCTCAAGCTTGATTTGCTCCCACTTTGCACTTGCATAACATCGCTGATACCGAAGTTTGCTGAAAGAAAACTGTGCTTACATAAGTTTGACGACTTACGGGCGAAGTTTGCCGAAGGAACAACAAGCCCTAAATGTCGGACAATGGAATGCTTGCATTCCAATTGGACGACTTACGGGCGAAGTTTGCCGAAGGAACAACAAGGTGGGCGGGATGCAGGCGGCTTGCGAAGCAAGGTATCTGCAATCACGAGTTTATCGTATCACCGCAGTTTGCCGAAGTAAAAAAGACAAGTTTTATTTGAGTTTTTGTTTAGGAAGAGTATTGGAACGCTGACTTAAAACAAAAACTAGAAAAAACGAAGTATTTTCCTTGTATTTGCTTTGCAAATGGCAAACTGTGGCCGAACGACAAGCTGCCGTTGGCGAGTAAACTCTCCACACTCCAACCTTGTTTTGAAGCAAAAACTGGAGTTTTATTGAAAAATATTATTTATTAATTGCATTTATGTTAATTTTTTATGCACCAGGTCTATTATGTTGATTTGTAAGTTTTAAATATAGTTTATATAATTATAATATAAGTGTATATAGCTATTTTTTATTTCTTAAATATGCTGGAATATTTAGAGTTTTTTCGTCTATGTCATCATTTTGATTATTTACTTTAAACTCTATTTCTCTGTTCTTTGATTTGAAAGTGCTAACTCTATCCTCTTCGTCGTTATCTTTGGATCTTTTTTTTGAAGAAAAATTATTAAAAAAGTTAAAAAATGATGAACCTGTTTTTTTGTCCTCAATATCTAGGTCTTCCTCAATATATGGAGTTCCGACGTCAAAATATTCCTCGCTCTTTTTTGCGGTGATTCTTGTCTTGCCTAGTCCGTTTTTCTGTTGTTTTTTACCTTCAATGGTATTTCTTTCTTTCTTTTTCTCTTCTTCCTCTTTTATATCAATTTCTTTCTGTGTTTCTTCTTCTTTTGCTATTTCTTCTTCAGGTTTAGTCTTTTTTTCTTCTTTCTTTGTTTCTTTTGCCTCTTCTTCATAGTAATCCCTAATGTTTTCATCCTTTTCCTGCATGCCGGTTGCAAATATTGACACTCTAACCTTTCCTTCAAGTTCTTTCATGAAGGCTGTACCAACCTTTATGATAGCCTTATCGCCGCCTATTTCTTCCCTAATTCTTTTTGCTGCCTCATCAAATTCAAATAGTGTCATATCAGGAGAGCCGGTAATATTAACGAGTGCACCTGTAGCGCCTTTTATATTAACATCTTCAAGCAATGGATTAGAAAGTGCCTCTTCTACGGCCTTTATAGCTCTATTTTCACCCTCAGCTTCACCCATACCCATCATTGCCCTTCCCATTTTCTTTATAACCATTCGTACGTCGGCAAAATCAAGGTTGATTAGTCCTGGAGTTGTAATTAAATCGGTTATGCCTCTAACGCCAAGGTATAATACGTTATCGGAGCTCATGAAAGCATCTTTTAGCGTTGTTTCTTTGTTGGCAATTCTAAATAAATTTTCATTTGGCAGAACTATCATTGTATCAACATATTTTCTGAGTTCAGATATTCCCTGTTCGGCTAGTCTAAGTCTAATCTCAGCTTCATATTGAAATGGTTTTGTAACTACAGCGATTGTTAATATATCCCTCTCCCTTGCTAGTTTTGCTATGTATGGCGTAGCGCCAGTTCCTGTACCGCCGCCCATACCTGCAGTTAAAAAAAGCAGCTGCACATCCTTGAGGGCCTCTTCTATTTCTTCCTTTGACTCCTCTGCTGAAGATAAGCCTATTTCAGGATATGAACCGGCACCTTGACCTTTTGTTGTGCTTTTGCCGAGCTGTATTGTTTTTTGTGCTTTAGAGTTTGCTAGCGATTGAATATCTGTATTTACAGCGATAAATTCAACACCATCAATCTTTTTGTCCATCATGTTATTTACGGCATTACAGCCTCCACCACCTACACCCATTACAACTATTTTGGGTAACTTGCTATATTGCTCTGCTTTTTTTAAAGAAAGATGTAGTGTGTTTTCGCTCATGTTTTACATTCAATAATAAATAACTAATAAACGGCCTTACCCATATTATTCCGCTTAATAATTAAAAGTCAATAGTATTTTTTTGATTTTAAGCAATTATATAGCCTGGGCAACATTCGCTTGCTGCAGTGCTATTGAGACGGCCTTTATGCTATTTATAATAATGCAGTTCAATTTTTCTTGACTTTATCAATTTCTAATATACTTTATTTTGTTGTTAATAATTATATAAAAATATATGACAAAAATAAAATTCTCCAAAATTCGGGGGGGTGGGTCAAATTACTGAACCACTCAAAAACTTCCAAAAATAAATATTCAGCTTTTTCTCTAATAGAACTATCAATAGTATTAATTATAATTGGATTGCTTGTTGCAGGTGTGACAGGCGGTGCCAGTTTGATTGAGAGCGCTAAAATAAGAGCCTTTATAAATGAACTTAATGGTTGGAAACAGGCTGTATATACCTTTAGAACAGCTAGAGACAGATTTCCTGGCGATAAAGACAACCTTGGAAAATTTGGATATCAAAGTGGATATACATATGCAAAAACAGATTTCTCAGAACCGTTTGCTTCAGGCTCTTTTATCCCTGACGCTGTATCTGCTCCATATGCAGAACTTTACACAGAAGGTATTTCTGATTTTAAACCAACTGGAAATGAGAGTGTGAATGGTATTTTGGGTAAAGGTTTTCCTGCCTCAAACACTTTTAAAGATTTTCATTGTTTATACTATTTTAAATCATCATCTGAGTCTAAAGAGAATTATTATTTTTCTGGTTTTAATGGAAATGAAATGCTTATAAGGTGCGCCTTTAGCAACTTTAGTGCATTAAATGGTACAAATCCAAAAGTAAATAAGCAAATAGACGAAAAAATGGATGATGGAATACATAGCAGCGGAATTATAAGGAGCATGTGCTATGGAACTGGCGCTGCTGGCGGAACTGGATATATAACATATGATGAAACAATAGACAGTAAAAATAAGTGTGGCATAATGTATTTTGACCTAAGGCTAAAATAATTTTGATTAATTAAAAAGCTAACCGAAGTTAGCTTTTTAATTTTTATTTATTATTTTGTTTCGTCAACAAAAACTCTCTTTCCAAGTTCGCCATCAAGGAGTATCAATCCAGACTTTGAATCGCCAATCATTTTTAATTTATTTAAAATGGTCGTTGCATTATTTTCTTCCTCAACCTGTTCATCAAGATACCATTTTAAGAAGCCTAGAGAAGTATAGTCATTTTCCTCCTGTGCTGTTTTGTATAATGAATATATGGCTTTTGTTGTTTCCTGTTCTCTTGCCAGTATATCTTCAAAAACCTCAAGTGGTGAAGACCATTGATTTCTTGGTTTTTCTATCTGGTCTATAGTAACTTTTCCCTGTCTTTCAATTACATAGTTGTAGAATTTGATGCCATGGGTTTGCTCCTCTTGGTATTGTACAAAATTCCATTGCGCAAAACCTGGCAGGTCATTTTCTTCAAACCAGCTGGCAATTGATAGGTATAGGAACGCATTGTCAAATTCATTTTTTATTTGGACATTGATTGCATCCTGCATTTTTTGAGAAATTTTCATTTTTTTCCTTTTGTTTTTATTATTATTTAATATAAGATTAATATTTTAAAAGATTAAGTCAAGATTATTTTGTATATTTAAATTTTTGCAGGCTTAATTATTAGATTTTTATCGTTTTTTTTGAAGGCAAAAATAATTTATAAGGGCGAAAGTATTCCTGTAAAAGCCGTACAGTCGCCCTGCAAATTAAATATTAAGTATAGAGATTATTTATTTTTCGCTTTTCCAAAGTCCATGGATATTGCAATATTCTCTAACTATGAAATGGTCCGCATCTACGCCTTCAAAGAAAGCTTCTGGCTGTTCGCCAGGATTTAGGAATTTTCTGTATACCCTGTCGTCTGTTATGATTTCAATCCATTCTATATAATGAACGTCAATCATAGGGTGTGGCTGTGATCCAACTTTAATTAGGTAGCCATTGTCTTTCTTTTCAATTACTGGCACATGTTTTTCCATAGTGTCGTCAGTTACTCCGGCTTCCTGTAAAACCATCGGCTGTCCGCAGCATACCAATTGTCCATCGCCTGCATGCAGAACTGCTACTATATTGCCACATACATTGCATTTGTAAATTTCTAATCTTTGGGTCATAATATAAACTCCAATATTTGTTCAACTATTAGTTGATAATATAGAATATCTAATTTTAAAATCAAGTCATTTTATAATTAACTATATTCTCTTGAAATTTTATTTCAATATTATAAACTTCGTTTATAAAATATTGTAATTTGATATGAAAAAGACTTTTAGGATATTTGTTTTTATGTTTTTATTTAGTTCTAGCTATGCTTATGCGGCTTTGCCAATAGGTGCATACGTTGGACTGGGCGGTGGTGTTTCCGTTAATACCAACAGTAAAAAAAGTGATTCTTTTAAAATTGACAGCAATACTTTGCCATTTGTTAATTTAAATGTTGGATTAAGATTTTTGAGAATTAGAGGCGAGCTTGAGTATATCTATAGATATGAAAACCAAAAGGTAAAGACTGTAGGCTATAGTGATGAGATTTCGTCTTCATCTGTTATGGGAAATTTATACTATAATTTGGTTGAGATTCCATTTTTTAGAATTTATTTAAATGGCGGTCTTGGATATACGGACTTTAATTCCAATATTGTAAAGGATGATGGAAATTTTTCATATTCTCTAGGATTTGGCGCTGGATTTACGTTGTCTGAGACATTTACAATAAATGTTGGATACAGATACCATGACATGGGCAGGTCTAAAATATTAGATAAAAGGGTACATTTCTATTCAAACGATATATATATTGGCATTAGAGTTGGTTTTTAATTCATAATATTTAAAAGTTAAATATGGATTATTTTTTAAAAAGTCTTGAAATTATTTAAAATGATTTTAAACTATTTAAAGGATTTATTCTAATTTCGTCCTTAATTTAACAAGATTATATATTATGAAAGAATTTTTGAAATTTGTAGGTGAATACAAAAAGTATGCCATCTTGACTCCGATTTGTGTGGTTGGAGAGGTTATCATGGAGATTTTGATTCCATTTGTTATGGCGAAGATAATTGACGTTGGTGTTATTGGCAATGGCGGTGTGGGCTATGTGGTTAAGATTGGTGGTGTAATGATTCTTATGGCTCTTGTGTCATTTGTGTTTGGCATAATGGCGGGAAGGTTTGCGGCTATTGCGTCGGCGGGCTTTGCTAAAAATATTAGGCAGGCGATATTTGACAAAATACAGGATTTTTCCTTCTCTAACATTGATAAATTTTTAACGGCTTCATTGATAACGAGAATTACAACCGATGTGGTGAATGTGCAAAATGCCTTTATGATGATTATAAGGGGTGCAGTCCGCTCGCCGCTTATGTTGATTGGTGCAACTATAATGGCGATTATGACTAATTCAAAGTTGTCTTTTGTGTTTTTAGTAGCGATTCCAGTTTTGGCGGTGGCGTTGCTGCTTGTGATAAAAATTTCCTATCCAAGGTTTGAGGCAATGTTGAAAAAATATGACGAAATGAATTTGGATGTGCAGGAAAATTTAATCGGTATTAGGGTTGTGAAGGCTTTTGTTAGAGAAGATTACGAAAATTCAAAGTTTAATTTAAGGGCGGAGCTGTTGAAAAAGGCACAGATTTTTGCGGAAAAGTTGATAATATTGAATATGCCTATAATGCAGGTGGTGGTCTATTCTTGCATTATGGCAGTGCTGTGGTTTGGTGGTAATATGATTATCGGCGGGACTATGGAAATCGGGCAGTTAAGCAGCTTTTTGACCTACATAATGCAAATATTGATGTCCCTGATGATGATTTCGGTTGTATTTATTATGATAATAATCTCAGGGGCTTCAAGGACTAGAATACTGGAGGTTATAAACGAAAAACCGGATATTGTTGACAGCGAAAAGGATGCGAAATTTAAGGACGGATCGGTTGAATTTAAAAATGTGGCGTTTAGCTATGTGGGTAAAAAAGAGAATTTGGTTTTGAAAAATATAAATCTAAAAATCAATTCTGGCGAGACGGTGGCTATAATTGGCGGGACTGGTTCGGGAAAAAGCAGTCTGGTTCAACTATTGCCAAGGCTTTATGATATATTTAGTGGAACTCTCAACGTTGGCGGAAATAGTGTTAAAAACTACAAGTTGGAGAATTTGAGGAATAATATTGCGATGGTATTGCAGAAAAATACTCTCTTTTCTGGAACTATAAAGGAAAATCTACTCTGGGGCAATGAAAATGCAACCGATGACGAGATAATGGAGGCATGCAAGGAGGCACAGGCACACGATTTTATTATGTCTTTCCCGAAGGGATACGATACAGATTTGGGACAGGGTGGTGTTAATGTTTCGGGCGGGCAAAAGCAACGACTGTGTATTGCGAGAGCGTTGCTAAAAAGACCAAAAATATTGATATTGGACGACTCAACCAGTGCAGTTGATACAGCGACGGAGGCAAAAATTAGAAAGGCATTTAGGGAAAAATTGCCGGATACTACAAAAATAATAATAGCTCAAAGGATATTGTCGGTTAAGGACGCGAACAAGATAGTAGTTTTAAGCAATGGTGAAATAAATGGTACGGGAACCCACGAGGAGCTGATGGCGACCAACGAGATATACAGAGAAATATATTATTCACAACAAAATGGAATGACGGAGTAGAATATGCCAAGAATAGGTAAAAAGGGGGCTGGTGCAAAGCCAAAAAATGCTTTTAAAACATTGAAAAGAACGTTTTCCTATATGTTTAGCTTTAAAATACAGCTTTTGATTGTGTTTATAGGAATTATTATATCTTCTCTTGCAAGAGTGGCGGGAACTGCATTTTTAAAGATTATAATAGATAATTATATTGAACCATTGACAAAAAATTACAATTATGAGTTGTTGATGGGTTTTGTGCATATATTACTAATGATTGCTGGTATTTATATAATCGGTACTTTGTTTTGCTATGTTTATACAAGAATATTGATATCTGTATCCGCAAAAACATTATACAAAATTAGGGTTGATCTATTTGACAAAATGGAAAAGCTGCCGATCAAGTATTTTGACACTCATAAACACGGAGAAATTATGAGCCTCTACACCAACGATGTTGATGCCATAAGGGAAATGTTGAGCGAGACACTGCCAAGCTGTGTGTTTTCTGCTATAAGTATTGTAGGCATTTTTTCCATGATGGTATATTACAGCTGGCAACTAACACTGATTATAATTGTTATGCTGGTGATTATGCTGTCCTGTGTTAAAAAAATTGCGGGCAAAGGCGGAAATTATTTTAAGGATCAACAGACTGAACTCGGCAATGTCAACGGCTTTATTGAAGAAATGATAGAGGGGCAAAGGGTTATAAAAGTTTTCTGCCACGAAAGGTTGTCAAAGCTAGATTTTTCAAAGATAAATCAAAGGTTGTGTGATGTCTCCACAAGGGCGAATAGCTATGCAAATATTTTAATGCCGGTTATGATTAACCTGTCAAATATGAACTATGCCTTTGTTTCCATAGTGGGAAGTATTTTTATAATAATAAACATCGTTTCGTTGGGAACACTTGTTGCATTCCTGCAATATACAAGGGCATTCGTTCACCCAATCGCCGAGATTTCGCAACAGTTCAATAGCATATTAACTGCCCTAGCTGGTGCGGAAAGGGTTTTCACGGTTATTGATGAAAAGCCAGAGGTGAATGATGGAAATGTGATTTTGGTAAATGCCAAAATAGATGCCGATGGAAATATTATTGAGACAAACGAAAGGAGTAATATTTGGGCTTGGAAGGAGCAAAGGAAAGACGGCAAAGTTGTATTAAGGGAACTAAAGGGCGAAATAGAATTTAAGGATGTAGTATTCAAATACGAAGGTGAGAAGGTAATTCTTGATACTATAAATTTAAAAGCTAATATGGGTGAAAAAATTGCTTTGGTTGGATCAACTGGTGCTGGAAAAACGACCATAACTAATTTAATAAATAGATTTTATGATATACAAAGTGGTGAAATCACATTTGATGGTATAAATATTAAAAAGATAAAAAAAAGTGAACTTAGAAAAACAATATCAATAGTTTTGCAAGATACTCATTTGTTTACTGAAACGGTTATGGAGAATATTAGGTATGGCAAGCTTAACGCTACGAACGCTGAAGTTATTTCTGCTGCCAAGCTAGCCAATGCTGACCAGTTTATTCAGCATTTGCCTCAGAAATATGATACTGTTTTGACTGGAGATGCTACAAACCTATCGCAGGGCGAAAGACAATTATTGGCGATTGCTAGAGCGATCGTTGCTGATCCTCCTGTGCTGATTCTAGATGAGGCTACATCCTCAATTGATACTAGGACTGAAAAACTAATAGAGCAAGGCATGGATACTCTAATGAAGGACAGGACTGTATTCATCATAGCCCATAGACTATCAACGGTTAGAAACTCAGATTCAATAATAGTTTTGGAAAGCGGAAAAATTATAGAGCAGGGCGACCATTCTGAATTGCTGGATAATAAGGGAAGATATTACCAGCTATATAATGGAATGTTTGAGTTGGAATAAGTTAAAATATCTAGAAAAAATTTCTAAAAAACACCTCAATGCTATCATGGCTTATTAGATTTTTATCTAGTATTCTTTCCTGTTCGCCAAGATTTCCAAGTGTATTTTTATTGTCATTTCTAAAATTTTGAATATGGTAGGTTTTTGAATATCCCCTATTCTCAAGGTCGCTTATTATGTCATTTATATCATCTTCATTCAATAAGCTTGTATGAACCGTAGTCCTTACCTCCATATTGATATTTTTTTTAATTAGATAGTCTAATGTTTTTTCAAATTTATCAAATAGTTCAGTTCCGGATACTAATTTAAACTTATTTTTTGGCGCTTTATAGTCTAGAGCTACAAAATCAATTAGGTCATCGTCAACCATTCTTTTTATTAATTCAAAATTTGTGCCGTTGGTATCTATTTTTATTAAAAATCCCATATTTTTAACTTTTTTGGCAAAATCATATAGGTCATTGAATAGGCAGCACTCGCCTCCTGACAATACTACTCCGTCAAGCAATCCTACGCGGGATTCTAAAAATTCAAAGACTTCCCTTTCGTCCATCTTTTTCATATTTCCTGTTATAAATTCTGGATTATGACAATAAGGACATTTAAAATTGCAACCAGCAAACCATATTATACAGGAGGTGTAGCCAGGAAAATCCTGGAAGGTAAACTTCGTAATATCAACAATCGGTAACATTTGTATCAATAATTTATGTTAATTTAGCATAAAGCTATAGCATTTTGTTATAAAAAGCAATAGACCTCCTGCATAAATAATTTTTTCACAAAAAACAATTTATGCAAGAAAGACAAGAAACTTTAAAATTTTTAACAGGGATAGTATACTTATACAGTTCGTTGTTAAAAGTTTTAAAGTTTTGAAGTATTTTGCAGTAGAAATTGGAATTTTGTGAAAAACAAATATATGATAAAAATCAAGTTATTCTAAGTTATTGATATATGATAAATTATTTATGCAGGATGTCTAATATATAATTATTTTTTTGACTCATTGTATTGAAAGCATATTTTATGTTTTATATTTATATCAACGCAATAATTTTCTATCTCGCTTTGTAAACTATACCAATATTTTAAATTTTTTTCTACATATATTTGCCTATAGAGGTCAATTAAGTCTGGATATTTTTCTTCAATATATTTTAATACATTTTTTGCGAATCCGCTATAGAGATTTAAGTTCTCAAAACAAAATATATCAACAATGTTCCATGTGCTCCGTATTAGTTCCTTAAAGTCAGTTATGCCTGGAAAAATTGGCGATATATATAGTGATGTATTTATTCCGTTTTCGTGCAATATCCTTAGGGCTTCAACTCTCTCGGAAATAGTTGATGCAAATGGCTCTATTTCCTTTCTGAAATCGTCATTCAAAGTATTCATTGATATTGCCACTGTTATATTGTCTATATTTTTAAATAAATCCATATCCCTCAGAACTAAACTTGATTTTGTTAATATAGTTACTGAGTGCAGCGGTTTATTTACCATTTGTTCCAATATTCTCCTTGTATTTAAAAACTCTTCTTCAAATCTGTTATATGGATCTGTTGCTGAACTTATTAAAACCCTTTTTTCTCTCATTCTCGCTGTGCTTATATGTTTATCGGATGTTTTTACGTCCAAAAAATCGCCCCAATCCTCACTGTGTCCAGTGAATTTTTTCATAAATTCAGCATAGCAGTACATACATTTGTGAGGACAGCCCGTGTATGGATTTATAACTATATCCAAATCCGGAAGTTTTGAGTCTGTCAAGAAGTCTTTTACTTTTACTTTGTTTATTGCTATCATATGTTCTTGTTTTTTGCAGTGTAGCATAGTTTATCCTAATCTTTATTATTTTGCAAATTAATTTTTTTTAAAAACAAAACCAAATAATTGGTTGCATTTTATTATTTTACTCAACTTTAAGTATATTATTGTAATTTTTAGAAAGATACATATATATTATTTAGAAAATAAAAAACGGAGTTAATTTAACATGTCTGAAAAAGAGAAATTTGAATTTGGTGTAGAAATAAAAAAGATATTAAAACTCATGATCCATTCCCTCTATACAAATAGGGATGTTGCTATTAGAGAACTGATTTCAAATGCTTCTGACGCCTGCGATAAATTGAGATACAGGGCTACACAGGATGACAAGCTTATTGAAGACGATAAAGAACTTAAGGTTAAAATAGAAATTGACAAAGATAAGAAAACACTATCAATTATTGATAATGGCATAGGTATGGACAGGGCTGAATTAATATCTCAGCTCGGAACTATTGCCAAGTCCGGCACGGAAGCTTTTTTGAAAAATTTAGGAAATGATGATGCCAAAAATTTGCAGCTAATAGGCCAATTTGGTGTTGGCTTCTATTCTGCTTTTATGATCGCGGATAAGGTTACGGTTATTTCAAGAAAAGCAGGAAAAAAGAAGGTTAACCAATGGGAATCGGAAGGCGATGGAAAATATACTGTTGAAGAGATTAGCGGTGAATATCCAAGGGGCACTAGAGTTATTCTGCATCTCAAAAAAGACCAGGAGGATTTTTTGGATAAAATTTATCTTGGAAATATTATAAAACTATATTCCGACCATATAAACGTACCGGTTGAACTACAAATGGATGATGGAAAATTTAAGGTTATGAATACCGGTTCCGCCCTATGGACTAGACCTAAAAATGAAATTACTAAAGAGCAGTATCAGGAATTTTACACCCACGTGTCCCATATGCCCGGCGAGCCTTTTTTGACTTTGCACAACAAAGCTGAAGGTGTAATTGAATTTACAAATTTAATTTTTATTCCAGACAGAAAACCGGTTGATTTGTATATGCCTGAAAGGGAATCTAAAATTAAGCTGTATGTAAAAAAGGTGTTTATTACCGATGACGCAGTTCAACTTCTGCCAGCATATCTAAGGTTTGCAAGGGGAATAGTTGACTCAGAAGATTTGCCTTTAAATATTAACAGGGAAAGCCTGCAGTATAATAATCTAGTTGAAAAAATCAAAAAATCTTTGACTAAAAGAATTTTAAGCGAATTAGAGAAAAAAATGAATGATAGCCCTGAAGAATATTTAAAATTCTGGGAGAATTTTGGGCCGGTTGTAAAAGAAGGTCTATGCGAAGGTAGCATATATAATACAGAGATATTGAACATATGCAAATTCTATTCAAGCAAATCTCCGGATAAATTAATTACTCTAAACGATTACATTGAAAGGATGAAGCCGAAACAGGAAAATATTTTTTATATTACTGGAGACTCCGTAAGAGCCTTAGAAAATTCGCCACAAATTGAAGGATTCAAGGATAAGGATATTGAGGTTTTATACCTGATTGATACCGTAGATAATTTCTGGGTAACGGTTCAAAACGAATATAAAGGAAAAGAATTTAAATCAATAACTAAAGGCGATATTGATATTGAAAATTTGAATGACGAACCACAGGACGATGGCGATGATGATGAAGATGTAAAATTTGATGACGACAAAGAAGAGAAGAAGGCAAAGGATATCACAAATAGCAAATATGATGATTTAATTAATTTTATCAAGGACTCATTAAAGGACAAGGTAAACGATGTAAAGGTTTCTAAAAAATTAACCTCAAGTCCGGTTTGTCTAGTTGCAGACAAGAAGGCAATGGATATAAGGCTTGAAAGATATCTTTTAGACCAGAATCAAATCCAAAGGGGAATGTTGAAAAATATAGAAATAAATACAAAACATCCTATAATACAGGAAATTAATGACAACCTTGGAAAACCAGAAAAATTGGTAGAAATGAAAGAGATGGTTGACATATTGTTTGATGAGGCTTGCATAATAGAGGGCGAGCCGGTTTCTAATCCTGGAGAATTTGCAAGAAGGTTAAATAAACTATTGTCTAATAAAAAATAATTAATATGCGTTTGATTAGGGAATGTAATAGATAGGAGCTGGTTATTGTGGCGGGAGCGGGGCGGCCGCAGGACTTTTTTCTTTTTAAGGGAGAGGTTGCGGGGCTAGCAGTGGTGGATAATTGGGCTTGGGGTTTGGTGGTCTGGTAAGCTAAAGAAAAAAGTCATAAGGCCTTTGCCTTAGTCGGATTTCCTATTATTTTTTGAAGTTAACCACCATCACTTCTGCCAATCTCAAATATTTTAAGGCTATCAGTTTTGGCAGACTTAAAAAAATAATAGGAAATTCGCTGCGGCCGCCCCGCTAGTTCATAAAATCAAATTTCGTATTTGAATTAAAAATTAAAAAATTATCTTGCAAGTAATAAAAATATATTTAAACCTATTGTTAGTTGTAAAGTTATATTTATATCTATTCAAATGAGACGAATTTTATTCTGTGTTGTATTTTTTTTGTGTATATCAAATTTATTTGCTGAAGAAAATATTGAACCAGTTGAAGTTCCGAATACAAATGGTTTGAGATTAAATTTTAAGCGTATATCGCTGGATTTTTCTGATACTACTGTTAAAAATGCAAAGGAGTATCAGGATTCACCATATACAGCTTTAAATGCTAATGATGAAACTATAATAAAGGGAACTGCGGATATTGCGCTTGAGTTTGAAAGGACTATGTACCGTTGGGACAATAGGATTTATGTAAATTATGGAAAGAACACTGTTGAAGATAATTTGGATGGTACAAAAACTGTTTCTGAGACAGCTGATGAACTTATATTTACTTCCGATTATGCTATAAAACTCTGGAAGATTAAACAGGCGAATGTCGGACCTTTTGCAAGTGCTGCTTATCAAACTGAGTTTACAAGAGATGGTGAAGCTCCGCGTAATAAAATTGTGCGTGGAAGACTCGGTGTAAAACTTTTTAACAGCAAACACTTTGATGATTTGTATATTGCAAATGTTGGTGAATTTGATTTTACATATCATGATACGATTAGCAAGTATGGATTGGAAATCGGTACTAGTGCACACTATGAGTTGAGAGATGGCGTTGAGTTTAAGTTTAATGGATACTATAGGGATTATTTAGCCTATAGCGACTATAATCCAAATGATTTGGAATATGATTTGAACTTTTCGGTGCGTATGGATGTGCATATAACTAAAATTTTGTCGCTATCTCCTTTCTATACATTCCGTCAGGCTAAGGCTAGGGGCGCCAAGTCATATGCTAGAAATTCAAATATAGGAATTTCTATATTATATTCTGATTTATTTAAATTTTAATAAATTAAATCATTCAATTTCTAAGCTTAAACTGTCTATTAATTCCTTTATTGTAAAAATTTTATTTAATCTTAAGCTCGCATCTCCATGTATCCATGCGGCACAGCATACGGCTTTAAATTCTTCCATGCCCTGTGCCACTAGACCCGATATAATTCCAGATAAAACATCTCCTGCGCCGGCTATGCTCAAATATGGGCTTGAGTGGGTGCTTATTACGACTTCACCGCTGGGCGAAGCTATGATTGTATCGTGCCCCTTAAGCATAACTACAGATTTGCTTTTTCTGGCAGCTTCAATAACCGAGCCTATTTTATCATTTTCGTTGTAATTAAACATACGTTTAAACTCGCCTAAATGCGGTGTAAATATGCAGTTTGATTTGATAGAGCTGAATAGTAATTCCTTTCCTTTTTCATCGTCTTCAAATAGGCTTATTGCATCTGCATCAAATAATATTTTATTGGTGTATTTTAGGGCTGTAAATATTTTTTCCTTTAGAAATTCCGTTCTGCCGTTTCCGCTGCCAAGTAAAATGAATTTTAATTTTTTGTCCTTTACTAGATCTTCAAAGTCGCCAATTGTATTTGTTTTTTTTAATACATCCGATATTGTGTGCGAAGCCAGAAGATTATAATTATTATTATCACAGGCTATGTAGACTATACCGGCACCAACCTTTTTCGCAGCCTTTGAAGCCAATATAGTAGCGCCATACATTTCTCCAGAGTTTATAAGCAATAGTCCCCTTGTATATTTATTGTCGTCTGTTTTGATTTTTGGCAGTTGTTCTTTCCATAGGACTGGCGAATTTATAAAGGTCCTTATATTTAATTCGTCAACTGCACTTTGTGGTATTCCAATATCAACAATTTTTAATTCTCCACAGTATTCATTTGATGGTGTGATTATATGGGCTATCTTTGGCAATGTGAAAGTTACTGTTAGGTTTGCCTTTATACATGCTCCCATTATTTTGCCAGTATCGCCATTAATTCCAGTTGGCAGGTCTACCGAAACTATTGGAATATTGGGACTATTTACCAGTTCAACAATTCTTCTGTATTCTCCCTGGATATCCCTGTTTAGTCCTGAACCAAACATTGCGTCTATAATTAAATCAACACCAGCAAAATTTTCCCTTTCTACATATTTAAAATTAAAAGATTTGCCGCCAATTTCATTCCATTTTTCATACATTATTTTAGCATCCTTTGAAGCAGGCAAATCGTTCAAAAATACCGTGACATCATATTTTGCCTTTTGAAGATATCTGGCTATTACATATCCATCACCTCCATTATTTCCAATACCGCACAGCACTACGACCTTGCATTTTTTGTATCTGGTTTTTATTTCTTCAAATACTGCCCTGCCTGCGTTTTCCATTAATTCAATAAATGCTATTCCTGATTTTTTGTCAAGTTCCTCTGCCTGTTTTATGGTGATAATTCTATCCATATTTAGAAGGTTTGTTGTCCGTAATTTTATAATATTGCAAAATATAATAATATCAAGTTTTATTTTTATATTTTGGATGAATACATGAATAAAATTATTAACTTAAAAAATATAAATTATTAATTGTTTTTATTAAAATAATATTAAAATTATGGTGTATTAATAAAATAATATGAGATATGTTTTAAGAATAATGGAAAATAATATTTACTGCTTTTAGTTGAAGCTATACTGGAAATTAATGCAATTACAATTAATGAAAATATGAGTCTTCCAAGTGATGTGAAGGGTAGTTGGTTTGTGTTTTTTAGTTATCCTGGAGATTTTACTTCTGTTTGCACAACGGAATTTGTTTCCTTTCAAAACCATATGAAGGAATTTGACGAACTTGGATGCAAACTAATAGGACTTTCAAATGACCGCGTTTTTTCACATATTAAATGGATTGAATGGATTAAGGATAATTTTGATATTGATATTACTTTTCCTATAATTGAATCCACTGAATCTATTTCTTTAAAGCTTGGCATGCTGCATCCAGGCAAGGGAAGCAGTACTGTCCGCGCAGTATTTATAGTTGACCCTAATGGCATTCTCCGCCTAATGTTGTATTATCCACAGGAAGTTGGCAGAAATATTGATGAGATTGTACGTGCTGTAAGGGCATTGCAAACAGCTGACCAACAGGGACCAACGCCTGCAGATTGGCCAAATAATAGTATACTAAAAGACGATGTTATGGTGACGGCTCCAACTACGCTTAAGGGAGCAAAGGAAAGGCTCAAGGAGAAACATAGCGATGGTCAAAAAAATGTTGATTGGTGGTTCTGCCACAAGCCTTTGAAAAAATAATCATTTTATCTTGCGGCAATAAATGCAGTTAGGAAAAACTGCATTTATTTTTGGCTATCAAACGCATCAATAGCCAAAGATATAAAAAAAGACCATCAAGCATGATGGTCTAAAATTATTACAAAAATATAATAATTATTTAACTGAGTCTTTTAAAACTTTACCAATAGTAAATTTAACTTTTTTGCCTGCTGGAATTTTAATCTCTTTGCCAGTTTTAGGATTTCTTCCAGTTCTTGCTTTTGTGCTTGCAACTTTGAAGCTTCCAAAGCCGATTAAAGATACATCTTCGCCTTTTTTTAATGACTCCAATATAGTTTCTACAAATGAATCTAGAAATAATTCAGTAGCAACTTTAGTATTTCCAGTCTTTGAAGCAATTGAGTTTATTAAGTCTGTTTTAAACATATTTTCACCTTTATTATTTTTTTAATATTTAATACTTTTAAATTATATTTTTCAACACTAGATATTAATTCCCTTTATTTTAATATCAACCTTTTTCGTATTTATTATGCGCTATTTTTTATAGTATTTTCATTTAGAATTGCATTTATCGCATATCTTGCATCAGAAAATATAGATAGATCTGGCGATTTATGTAATAAGATCCCTTTATAATGTCTAACAATTTGCCCAATTAACAGTATCAATATCTAATTCTTTTAGAAGATATTTTCTGATATTATTATCAAAAAATCCAAATCTTTTATATTGCTTCCATTTATATTTGTGCTTATGGAGTTGAGGCTATTATTTGTATTTATATTAATATTATTTCCTGTTATATTATTTGCAACTATTGTTTCATCATAATTTGTTTCTATGTCTATACTTCCTTTAGTCATTGATGCTGCATTAGCTGTAGCGTTTAGTCCTGTCATTGCTGCTGTAGTTGGTCCTGTCAATGCACCGACTGCTACTGCTGCTGCTATATTGGCTATTGCTCCCGCCAGGTCAAACTTCTCTCTATAGGTGAAGTCATAATTATATGCATAGTCTAGTGTGTTGTAGAGATTTAGGTCATTGCCTATGTTAAAGGTTATTGTTCCTGTATTAATATTTGCAGTAAAGTTAGTTCCTATACTGTTCAAATCATTTCCTGTTGATATGGTTAAATTGTTTCCTGCTGATATATTGGATTGTATATTGGTTATACTGCTGTCTATATTCTCTTTTATGAGTTTATCACCTAATGCTCCGTTGTCTCTGTTGGTATATTGTCTTTCATATTCATAGTCTTGTATTGTGGAGATGTTTATGTTGTTGCCTGCTTGTAGGGTTATGTTGGAGTTGTCCTTTTCCGCTAGTATGTTGCCACCTAATATGTTTATGTCTTCATTGGCATTTATTATTATGTTGGAGTTGGTGTTGTTGGATTGTATTGTGGCTGTGTCTCCTATATATGTAGATACTTTATTAAATTCAAAATTGCTTTTTTTAGTTCCACCTTTATTATTTACTTCTTCCTGTTGTGATAGGGTTAGGTTGTTTAATGTGCCTGTGTTGATATATATTAGATTGTCATATATTGAAGATGCAGTGGTGCTATTTGTTGTATTATTAACCCCCCTGTCAACTTCGTTGACATCCCCCCTTATTAGTGGGGCATTGGTGCTATTGTTTGTATTGGTGCTGTTATTTGTGTTGCCGTTTAAAGCAATTAATCCGCTTAAATTATTTACAGTTCCATTAATTCCTGTGTCTATTATAAGAGTGTTTCCTGCAGATAATGTTGCTTGATTGTTGAATTTATCCTGCGATAGTGAGTTTATATCATCATTTCTGATAGAAGATGTTATGTTGTTTATTGTGTCAAAGTCTGTTATGGCTAATGTATTTTTTGCAGTTATGGTTCCGCTGTTGGATAGGATTGTGTTGAAGATGGTGTTGTCTGTATTGCCAAATAGCCCCCCACCCACTCTTGCATCGCTATCGCTCGCAATCATGGACTCCCCCTCAAGTGGGGAGTGATTTTTTATATTATTTGACTTAGCTTGGAGTATTACATTTGTGCCGGCAAGCATGCTTCCTGTTTCATTTAATATCCTTTCCTGTTCTAATCTTGCCAGTGTCTCGTTGCAGTAGAATATCTGTGGAACTAATGCTGTGTAAGTCTCTCCATTTGGCAGTTGTATTTCCTGTTTAACATACCATATTGTATCTTCCGTAAGTTGATTTCTCTGTTGTTCTGTTAATGGTTCTCCAATTGTTAATCCTAACTGTTGTGCTTTTTCTTGTGTCATGGAGTTGTAGAGATTATCTATTTGTTCTTTAATTTGTTGTGGATCTAGATATGTGTTTGTTAATAGAAATTGTTGTTCTATGGCTTTTTTTATCATTTCATGTTCAAAGTATGCATTACCCAAGAATTTTAGGTCTATAGTTTCCGGATCTAGTCCTAGTCTGTTCATGAAATATCTGCTGCCTAAAAATATGTCTGTGTCTATAAGAGTAGGATCAGTCTCATATAGGTAACTTGTGTTTGGAGTTTGAGATAGTTTAAATATGCCATAGTTACCCTGAGGTAGTTGGTTCTTGATTGTATCAAGAGGGTTTAGTGAGATGGCTGTGTGGGGATTATTATCATTGTTGTTATTATTGTTGTTATTATTGTTATTATCATCATTATTGTTATTGTTGTTATTGCTATTTTATCGCCCCAACATCTTCAAGAAATTTCTTATAAGTATCATACATTTCTGGACGATCATCAGAATACCAATCTATTTCCTCCGCTTGTTCTTTAAAAAAATCAAGTAATGGTTTATTCATAAAATCTTCTATATCCTCTTTCTTTCCTATAAGTAAAAAATAATCAAATTCATTAAAAGCTATAAAAAAATTTATACTAAAAAAATAAAATATATACTCTGTAATATTTAACATTTCCATAATATTGTCTATATTATCATATGATATTTTGTTTACATAAAAAAAATCTACAACAAGCCCACCTCTTTCTTTTACAAAATGAGTTTGCGTTATATAAAAATCTTTTTGATATTTTTTATTTAAAAAATCAACCAATCTATCAATAAAATTTTCTATTCCAAATATTGGAACTGATATCATATTATTATCTTTTAAATAATCAAAATTTCCTTGTATAACATAAGCATTTTTACATGTAATTAAATTTATATATGTATTTTTTAATTTTTCTATTGTATCTTTATTTTTCACTTCTTCCATATCATTACCATTGATTAATCATTATATCTTATCTTAATTGCCTCCGGCGATCCCTTAACTTTATCTTGAACTTCAAGTGTTATTCTTCCATCACTGCTATCCTCTCTCAAGATAACAGTTTGTCCGTTTTCGTCTGTTGTTCTAACCATAGGATTTTCGTCATAAGTAATTATTTTTTATCAATAATAAAATTAACCCTAACATCATAATTATAATTTTCATTATCTTTATTTGATATTGATTTTATAAAATTTTTCAAATTCTGACTGTCATTCAATAAAAAATACTCAAAATTAGACAGATACACATAAATATGTTTTATATTTTTATCCTTCTGTAGCCAGTGTAGATCGTTTATGTATTTAGAAAAATTATTCCAACTATTTATAGTGCTTTCAATATTTAATTTTTCTTTAAAAGTTTTAAAAAGTTCATTTTTTGTCATACACATTTTACCATCAATTTCTTTTATCAAAAATAAATTTCTACTATTAAAAACATTTTTATCAAAATTTTCCCAAAAAATCATCTTATCATCAAATTGATTTAATTTATCATATAAATCGTCGCTTGGTATATCAAAAACATTTAAATTATATTCCTTATCAAAACCGTATATCTGTGTGAAGTTCATAAAAAAATCGCTTAAACCATAAATTTTATTATGTTCTGATTCTATATAATATCCACAAAAATCTTTATGAATTTCTACAATTTTTGAAAATTCACCAAAACTAATTAGATCTTCAGCTATATATTCAAATTTTTCTTTATCTAATGAATTGATAAAATTTAATAATTCTTTTTCTCTCTCGTTTATATAAAATTTCATAATTTATTGATTAAACCTTTAATTATAAATATTCTTATACTTATTTTATTATTCATTAAAAACAAACTCAAAATATATACTATCATCATTAACCATTTTAAAATATTGTCTAGAAAATTTTATACTATCTTTTTTATTTTTTATATTAGATAAATCTAAAATCTCATTACTGTTTGGAATAATTTTATTATTACAAAAATAGAAGCCTTCAGCCCCAAGTATTTGAATATTATTACTTTCGCAAAATAGTAATAAAGATTCTATATCTTTTAATTTAAAAAATGGTCTATTTCTATACCATAAAATGTTTAAATTTAATAATATAAATTTATTATTTAAAATCTCAGAATTAAATATTTTTTTATTATTTTGTTTCATGTTTTATCCAATTTGGGTCGTTTTTATCAGAAATTTGCACAACAGTTCCATCTTTGTCATTTATGACAACATATGATTTTCCGTCTTGAGAATAATACATTGTAGCTGGATCGTTTCGTCTTTCACCTAAAGATGGATCAAACCTTGTATCTGTAGTAGGTTCAGTCTTAGATGGATTATTCACAGTATCACGTATATCATTTTCGCTCCATCCTCTTTTTGGCATTTGATGATGTATTTTATTTTCTATAACAATATTCTGCTTTTCTCCATCGATTGTTAATTCTAATATCCCATTCCAACTATCACTATTATCAGTTGGGATGTATTCAGTATTTGGCTTTTGACTTTCATTTAATGGTATGCCTTCAAGTGTTGTTTTTGTATCTTCATTTGTCAACATCCCCTC
>CALXSC010000098.1 GCA_944391025.1 uncultured Rickettsiales bacterium | reverse complement strand
ATATTTGTTGAAAGAATTGACAAAAACTCAAATATTTTTTGCAGAAAAGGAAGATCTTGAAACGGAAATTTACAGGCTTGATGAGGTGGACGGTGTTAGAAATGACGACAATTTCTACATGAAGTATCTAAATGGTATTTATGGCGGTGTTCCGGAGGTAAAATAATGGGTAAGAAAAAGAGAAAAATTAAGATTTCAAGGTATATTTCTATTGAAGGAGAAAGAGAAAGAAAATTTTTTAACTTTTTATGCAGCTTATATAATCCAAAAGAAAACGATATAAATATTCAAACAAACAGCAAAATAACAGGCGGAACTAGTGATAGCATTTTAGAACAAGCCATAAAGGAATGCAATAATAGAGACAAATGTTTTGCTTGGTTTGACGAGGATGTCTCTTTAAGCAAGAATACAAGAAATATTTTGAACGGAAAATGGTGTTGCGAGATTGATAAAAACACAAAAGATAAAGATTTACAAAAAACATACAATAGTGAATTAAAAAACCCAATTTTAATAGTTTCAAGTCCATGTTCTGTTGAAGGGCTGCTAATAAGATTGTTTGGCAAGAATATACCAGAAAATCCAACGACAGACAAGTTGAAAAATGCATTTGACGGTATTCTTGGAGGACAACCAGAAGAAGAATATTACAAAGAACATTTAACAAAAGAAATATTAGGATCAAAAAGAAAAGAAATTTACGAATTAGATTTATTATTAAAAATTTTTGAGAAGTAAAATGTCCAAATCAATGTTTATCTGTCAAAATTGCGGAGCGGTATTAAAAAAATGGTCGGGGCAGTGTCCCGAGTGTCAACAGTGGAACAGCATCACGGAAGAGAAGGAGGAAGGCGGTCTAGTAACGCACAATGAAGCTATAGGAAAGGTTAAAAAGGAAGATGGAAATTTACTAAATTTTGAAAGTCTTGATAAAGAAATAAAAGAATGTCCAAGGGAAATAATTGGAATTGAAGAATTGGATAGGGTTCTAGGCGGCGGACTTGTCAAGGGTTCGGCAGTGTTAATAGGTGGCGATCCTGGCATTGGAAAATCCACCCTATTATTGCAAACACTATGTTCATTAGCAAATAATGGCGTAAACTGCATGTATATATCTGGTGAAGAAAGTACAAACCAGGTTAGAATTAGAGCAGATAGACTTGGATTAAAAAAAGCGCCAATTAAGCTTGCATCAGCAACATCCGTAAACGATATCCTTAAGAGCGTTGAAAAAGAAGCTCCACAGGTGGTGGTTATAGATTCAATCCAGACAATATTCTCGCCAGAAGTTTCAGCATCACCAGGCACTGTTTCACAGGTTAGAACCTGTGCAAATGAATTAGTCACGCTTGCAAAGAGCAAGGATATTACAATGTTAATTGTAAGCCATGTAAACAAGGACGGACAGATAGCTGGACCTAAGGTTTTAGAACACATGGTAGATACTGTTCTATATTTTGAAGGCGATAAGGATTACCAGTTTAGAATAATAAGAAGCATAAAAAATAGATTCGGTGCAGCAAATGAAATTGGCATATTTGACATGGGCGACAGCGGACTCATGGAAATCAAGAACCCATCCGAACTTTTTCTGTCATCAAGGCAGGATATGGTTAGCGGAAGCGTCGTATTTGGCGGAATAGAAGGCACAAGACCGTTATTGGCAGAAATTCAAGCCCTAATCGCTCCATCATACATGCCAATGCCCCGCCGTGCCGTTGTAGGTTGGGATCAAAACCGCCTATCCATGATAATAGCAGTATTAGCCAGCAGATACGGACTTAACCTTCTAGACAAAGAAGTCTACCTCAACATCGTCGGTGGCTTGAAAATAGACGAACCCGGTGCCGACCTGCCCGTCGCCCTTGCTCTCATATCCGCCGAAAAAGACAAGCCCGTTCCCAAAGACTGCATGGTAGTTGGCGAAATTGGGCTTTCCGGAGAAATACGTATGGTTTCACAAATAGAAGCAAGATTAAAAGAAGCCGAAAAACTTGGTTTCACAAAAGCTATAGTTCCAGACGGGATATTCAACATAAAACAATTCAAGCCCGAGAAGTATAAGATAAAAATTTATCCTGTGAAGCATATAAGGGATGTGGCGAGGTTTATGAATAATAATTGATATTTTACAAATATAATTGAGCCTATTTATCAATTAGTTGAACAATAAAATATAAAACAATCAATATTTTTAAATAAAACCTGGTGGAGTTGATTGGATTTGAACCAATATTTTCTACTGAAACAACAGACGTTTTTGCCAATTATAACTACAACCCCTGCATATCTCTTTTTGGAAAAATTATTGCAAGCGGATCAGTTTCAAACTTATATCCAGAATAAACTTGTGCTCTTTCAAGCATTGTTGGAGTATAAACCATTATTGAGTTTGGCATGTTATACCTTATAAAAGTTCCAACAATATTTTCGCTTGAAGCAATAATTTTTGAACGATTAATTATTTTTTCTTTATTCCAGCCAAATCTTTCATAAAATTTTTCACCTCTTTCAATTATTCTATTGAGTGTTATATTAGATACTGGTAATGGACTAATTTCTATACCTTTATAGCCAATTATATCAATTAACTCTGGAAATTTCTCACTTAATAAAGAAAAGTTAATACCATTTGGAATATATCTTTTAAAATTTTCAATATTAATTTTTAAATCATCAATTTTATTTATGCTTTTGTCAGCTTGTTCTAATGCTAAATCAAAGAATATTGCGGATGTTTTAATAATATTAAATCCTAATTCTTTTGTTTTGTTGGAAATATAATTTAACATTTTTAAACCATATTTAGTGGTCTCACCAACATCATCGGTTCTAAAACCAAAAACGCTTTTACCCTTTAAATATGAAGGACAGAATAACGCATAAATTTCTATATCTCCACTATTTGCCAATATATTACAAATACTTTTATTTACCTGCCTTGGTCTCCATCCAACTATTTCTATATTTTGCAAAAATCTAAACCACCTCAATATATTTTCATTAAAATTAGTTATTTCAGCTACATTTTTTAAATTATCAAACTCTTCCTTTGATAATTTTGCATTATTTAAAAATATATTTAATCTTTGATTTAAACTACCTATCATAATCCTCAAACCTCATCTGTCCTTTAAATGGCAAGTTATGTTCCTTTCTCCACTCTTGAAATAATGTATCAGCTGGTTTATCAAGTGCTTTTTTGAAATCTAGTTTTAAAATATTTGCAACCTCTTCAATATTCTTTTGTTCGCCTTCAATTTCAATAAAATTAGCAAATGGGTATTCATCAAGTGTGATATGAGTGTTGTTTAATTTCCATTCCGTTCTATATCTTTCATAGCTTGTTGTTATGTAAAATTCCATTGCATTTAATATCTTCTCTATTTGTTCTTCGTTGTCATTAAAATTAATCTCATATTCTATTTCTCTTTTTGCACTATTAACACTCTCTAATGGTTTTTTATAGGTAAAAACTTTTCTTCCATCATCACCTAAGTATCTTAATCTAATTCTGCCATTTGTCTTTTGCATTAATTCATCTTTGTTATCATACATTATGTTAGATTGATATTCTCTATCGTAACTTTTCTCTGCTATTCTATTTAATATATCTATTATATTTTCTTTATTTTCTATTTTAAATTTGTATTCAGTTTCTATATTTGACATATTAGCTCCTATTAGTATTTATTAACTCAAAAAATCTATCTCTCATTTCCTTATTCTCTTGAAAAATACCTGTCATAGCTATTGTTTTATTATTTGTGTTACTACGAACTCCTCTGATTTTCATGCAAAGATGTATTCCAGAGACAAGAATTGCAACACCTTTACAATCAAAGTTTTTTGTGAAAATGTCAACTACTTTTTGAGTAAAATCTTCTTGATTTGCTGGATTTTTAGCGATGTCATTTAGTATCCTTATTATTTTTGAAAAGCCAATTTGTTTATTTTTTTTTGGTATGTATGCGAAAGAAATATTATATATAATAGGTATCAAATGATGGGAACATAAGGAATAAATTTCTATTGATGGTTGAAATAAAATTCCATCGTATGATTTTTCTGAACCTATATGTTTTGGAAAATTAATTTTAAAATGTTCCTCTAAGATATTGTTTCCTTTTCTTGTAAATTCCGTAAACTCAACAAAAAAATCCGTCATCCTTTTAGGAGTTTTTTTATAGTTATCATCATCTAAATTTAGTCCTAATTTACTTAAAATACTTGAAAAATTATTTTCTATTTCTTGTCTTATATTATTATCCATAAAAATAAATTATAAATTTTATCAAAATAAAATATACAACCATAAATATCAAATGTCAAGAAAAGTATTGCAACATTGCAATACTTTCTTAAACTGTTATATTGCAGTATTGCAATAGTATTTGATAATATTATTGCTATGAAAAATGAAAAAGAATTTTTAGAAGAATTTTCAAAATCTATAAAAAAATTAAGAAAATTAAAAAAATATAAAATGGAAGATTTTAGTTTTAAATCTGAAATAGACTATACAACTCTATATAGAACAGAGCAAGGACAGAATGTTTATATTTATACAGCCTATAAGATTTTAAAAAATTTGGATATTGATTTATTGGAAATAATAAGTAAAAAAATAGAAGAATAGATTTATTCAGCAAGACATACAAGAGATGTAGTAAAATTTATAAATGGCAGTGATAATAAAATACAGCTGACTAAGGATAAAAGCATTATAAATTAATATAGACCTGGTTGAAAGATTATTTATGTACCAAGTTTATTAATAAAGCCTAATAGAATTCACAAAATCATTTACAAATTTACTGTTCATTTCTTTTTCATTATCAACAATGATTTGAACCAAAATAAATTTATCTTTAGTTTCTATATAGAGAAAATCATATGGGTCAGGTATATTTTTATCATTTTTAGGATTAGGAATGATTATGCCAGTACTTATAAAAGCTGTTCTATATAAATCCAAATTATTTACCTGGAATGGGGCGGTTTTATAATTTTTAAAAGTTGACTTAATTTCAGCCATTCTTCTTGCATAGCTATCTCTGAGTTTTTCTTTTTTATCAAAATATTTTATTATAATAAGTGGCTTTTTAGTATCTTCAGGCGTTTCGCCGGCAGCTATAATTAGGTCGTCAACATTATATTTTTTAGCTAAATCACTATCCGGAACATATCCTTCTGGTATTGTGTATCTTATATCCTTGAAATTATTTGGCTTTACATTTGAAAGAATTTTACAGGTCTCGGATTTTTGATGTTTATCGCATATTATAGTATCATTAGTCATTAAATAAAACTCTTTGTGGTCTTTTTCGGTCATAGGAGTTTTAGTTCCATCTATATCAAAAGTCTTCCCTCTAAAATTATATATAACGGTTATGAATTGATTGCCCCTTAAATAACTTCTAAATATAGATACCTCGCCCTGGTTGCCTGTTTGCCTATCTATTTTTCCTTTAACGAGTTTTCCACATTTTAATGTATATATAGCCTCATCATCAGATTTGCTTATAATTTCAAATTTTGAGTCCCTATTGTCACATGAGGTATCGGCAATCATACTTTTTTCAAATGATTCCAGATAAAAATCCATATTAAAAATAGAAGTATCAACAAAAATATTTACTACGGTTATTAATTTGTCAAAATTGCTAAAACTCTTGCCTTCTGGTAAAACCTCCAGCATCATCTGATAAGCATTTCTCTGTGAATTTGCAGGATGTGGTTCAAAATCATCTGGCATAACTATATTTATTAGCGTATTATCAATACCCAATATAGTTAAATTATTTCTCTGATTCCTATCGTCTATAAAATCACTAAATTTAGTATTATTTTTAGGTGAGCTTGCACATGCAGATAAAATAAATATAAATAGAATAAATATTGCTCTTTTCATAAAATTTTAAAAGTGAATCTTCTAGAAGATTATCATTATTTTTGTAAAAAGCAAGAATCTATAGCTATCAAATTATATAAATTTAATTGGTCCTTTTGCTCTTCCATGTATAAATTGATTAACATATGGATCATCAGTTGAATCCATTTCAGAGACAGTGCCTTGCCATATAATTTTTCCTTGATATAATAATGCTATTTTGTCTGCAATTTTTCTAGCGGAGGCTATATCATGAGTTATAGTAATTGTCGTAGCGCCAACGCTTTTTGAAGATTTTATTATTAGCTCATTAATAACATCAGACATTATCGGATCCAATCCAGTGGTTGGTTCATCAAAAAATATTATTTCCGGATCCGCGCAAATAGCTCTAGCAAGCGATACCCTCTTCTGCATACCGCCTGACAACTCCGATGGATATAAGTCGGCAACCTCAGCGCCCAATCCAACAACTTTCAACTTATCAATAGCAATAGCCTTTGCGTCATCCCTATGTATATTTTCAGAATTTACCAATCTAAAGGCAACATTTTCCCAAACCTTTAAAGAATCAAACAGAGCTCCGCCTTGAAAAAGAAAACCAAACTTATCCATTATGTTTGCCTTTTCCTCGCCTCTTATTTTAGATATATCCTTTCCATCAATTAAAATTTTTCCGCTATCAATATCCATCAAAGCCGTCATGCTTTTAATTAAAACAGACTTCCCAGAACCAGAACCTCCCAATATAACTATAGATTCCTTATCGTAGATCTCTAAGTTTATGCCGTCTAAAACTTTTTTTGAATCAAAGGACTTATGTAAATCCTCAACTTTAATTTTTGGTACCATATTATTCCATACTTCAAATATCTTAATCTATAATAATCGCATATATTTATTTTTCAATTTATTTTATAAAAAACACTAAAAATTATTCCTTTGGCTTTTGTGAATAATTATTTAACTTTTCCAAAAATTTTAATAGAAAAATAATCTTTTTATTATATTTTTTAAGGAGAGGAAATTTTTTTTCCTGAATATTTAAATAATAATTAGTAAAATTTATTTCATTCTTTTCCCAAGCCATAGCCGCCAAATCACAGCACATTTCACATAGGTCTAAATTTGACATGGCTTTTTTATTATGCGGATGATGTCTTTCTTTTATGTGGTGCATTTCCCTTATAGG
>CALXSC010000097.1 GCA_944391025.1 uncultured Rickettsiales bacterium | reverse complement strand
TTTTTAGAGTTCCGTTTATAGCAATTTTGTATTTTATGTTATTGAGTTTTGATATTAAAATGGTTGAGATTATTACGCCCATTGACCAGGCTATTATATATACCTCTTTATATTTTCTAATCTCTTCAACTATATTGCTATTTAAAACAGCGTTTTCATAGTTATAAAAAACTAAAAAATCAAAATTTCCGTATTCTAGAATTGCAGAATTTTCATCCATTCCCCAACCGCTAAAGAATACTATTAGTTTTGAACTATTATTTTTATTTAACCACGAATAATTCATATCTAAACATCAAATTTTTTAAATAATTCAACAAGTTCATCAATTTTTTCATTCCTGTTTTCTTCGGAATCAAATGATTGCATAACACAATTTTTAAGGTGATCTTCTAAAATTTTACCCTCTAGTGATTTTATGGCGGATCTAACTGCTTTTAATTGAAATAGAATATCTATACAATTTTTTTCATTCTCAATCATTTTTTTAATGCCGTCCAATTGTCCAATCACCTTATTTATTCTTGGCAATTTATTTGAATGGTCAGTATATTTTTTATTTTGCATTTATTTTTTTTAAAAAACATAAATATTACAATAAAACCATTATTAATAAAATCAATAAATTAGTTTGTTTTATTGTAGAGCCCATTAACTAGATTATATATAAACAATCCTTCCCCTCTTTGAGAGGAAGCACGAAGCCGAAGTTGTGCAAGCTTGCTTGCAACAACTAACTTGTTGATCGGCAAAGTGCGAAACGAGCGAAGCGAGGATCAAGATGCCCGAAAGGCAGATGGGGAGCTTTTATAGGTAATTTAGAATAATTAAAGCACCCCACCGCCCATACGGGGCACCTGATGTTCGCTCTGCTCAACTCACACTTCGCCGAACAACAGGTTAAAATGATTGTGCAAGCACATCATTTTTCGGCTTCGTGTTTCCCCGCAAAGCAGGGAGGGATAAAAATTATAGCAATATAAGGTTAGCAGGCTCTTATTGTAATATATTGTATTGATTAATTATTTTTTGTTGTTGCAGGTGCATTCTTTGCCTTCTTTGCAACCGCACTTGCAGTCATCACCGCACCTTTCTTCATTAGAATCACAAGTGCACTCCTTGCCCTCTTGACAACCGCATTTACAATCTTTGCCACAGCTGCAAGTTTTTTTATTATCTTCTTTCATATTTTATTTTTGTTTGTTAATAATACTATATACCCCTATATAGTATAAAACTAAAATTTTTAATAGTCAAGAAAATACATAAACTACCTTAATATTTTTATTATGTCTTCTATGTCTTGATAATCAATATTTGATGTCAGTGATATTCTAAATCTTGGAGTATTTTTTGGAACTGTTGGATATCTTATTGGCAGAACATAGTAATTATTTTCTAACATTTTTTTCTGGATATTTTTTAATTGTTCCTCGCTATTTAGAATTATAGGGATTATAAAGCTTTCGCTCTCGTTTTGAAAACCTATGCTTTTAATTTCATCATTGAATTTTTTAGATGTTGATACTAATTTTTCTCGTCTATCTTTTAATTTTGGAAAGACTTTACTGATTATAAAGTTGCTCCATGCTATATTTATTGGCGGCAGTGCAGTAGAAAATATGAAGCTTCTGGCTCTATTAACTATGTAGTCTATTATGTCATTGTTTGCAACGCAAAAAGCACCTACTGAACCGCACGCTTTTCCAAGTCCGCTCATTATTATATCCGCATTTTCCAGTTGGTTTTTTTCTTCGCAACAGCCTAAGCCATTTTTTCCATATACTCCAAATGAATGGGATTCGTCAATCAACAAAAGACAATCATATTTTTTCTTTAATTCTACAAGTTTATCTATATTTACGAAATCACCATCCATGCTAAACAAACTTTCGCTTATTACAAGAATTTTTTCGTAATTATTTCGTTCTTTTATGAGATAATTTTCAAGCTGCTCGTAATTCAAATGACTATACCTTAAAAATTTTGCTCCGCTTAATTTTATGCCATCCACTATGCTTGCATGATTTAATTTATCAGAAATAATCAGGTCATTTTTATTTAATATACTTGAAATTATTCCAATATTTGCAGCATATCCAGAGTTAAATAATAGAGCTTTATTTTTATTGAATAGATTTGCAAGGTTGTTTTCAAGCTCAAAGTATATTTCTTCATTTCCAGTCAGCAGCCTGCTTGAACTGCTTGAAAACGAATAACCCATATAGCACTTTTCAAAAAATTCTTTTTTTATGTTTATATCACTTCCAAGGCCCAGGTAGTCATTGGATGATAAATTCAATAATTTTTTGCCATTAACAAAAATATATTTTCCGTCTTTTTTTTCTATATTTTTTATGGTTCTAAAATTATTTTCCTCTTTGAGTCTATTAATTTCTAATTTTATTGAATTCATGATAATTTTTTTAATAGTTTTTCGCTTAATTTATAATTTTTAATTGATGTTTTATTCAAGTTGTCAAAATGGAATATTTTATCAAGCACATCAACTTTTCCATAATATTCTATTGCATTATAGTTCTCAAGCGGATCTGCATCGCCGTTTAAAATAACACCTGCTATCTCTATATTTCTTGACCTTAAAGCCAATATAGTAGTCAAGGCGCTGCTTACGCAGCCCAGCTCATTTTTTACAACAACAATAGTTGGCAAATTCAAATAGTGTATTAGATCCAAAGTTATCTGCTTGCTATTTATCGGCACCATACAACCACCGGCACCTTCAACTATCAAGCCTTTTTCATTTGTTTCTGGCAGTTTTATATTTTTAAAATCTATCTCTATACCTTCTTTAGCCGCTGCAAATGCAGGTGAAGCTGGAACTTCAAGTTTATACGAATTATCATATATTTTTGAGTCCGTTAATTCTGATATTGTATTGGCATCAAGTGTTTCGTGGGAACCTGTTTGTATAGGTTTAAAATAATCCATATTTAAATGCTCACAGAGCAGGGCGCTTATTACTGTCTTTCCTACATCCGTATTCGTTCCTGTAATAAAATATTTTTTCATTTGTATCTAATTAATTAATACAATTATCACTATAAAATATTTAAAATAATATACAATATTTTATTATTTAACTTAAATAATAATTGATTTTTCAGGAAATGGGCATATTATCTAAATACTGTTAATCAACATAATATTTATGATGAGTGAGAATTTGAAATATATAAAACATGTTATAAATGAAAGCGAAACAACATTTTTTGCTACTATAAATTTGACTGGTACGCCTGAATGTAGAGCTCTAGCAAATAATTTTAATATGGGCGCTTTGGACGATAAGCTTGATTTATATTTTACAACCAGCACAAAGGATCCAAAAATGGAGCAGATAAAGAAAAACAATAGAGCTTCAGTATATTATTATTTGGTTGAAAATATGCAAAATTTAACACTTTTTGGACCGCTGAAATAATAAATGATAAAAATTTGAAGGATAAACTATGGAGAGATGATTTTGTCCAATACTATCCAAAGGGCAGAGAGGACGAGACATACGGAATAATAAAGTTTGTCCCTGATTCATACAAGTACTATACTATAGATGGTGAAGAATATAAGAGATTGGAAGGTAAAATCTAATGTCAATTAATTTTGAGGAGGTTCGCAGCAAATCGTTAAATGGTGAATATTTAACGCGTAATGAATGTATTTCAATTCTAAATCTTTCAGACAAAGATTTTAAAAAACTGCTTGATGTTACCTATGAAATCCGCAAAAAATACAAAGGAAATAAAGTTAGCATTCAGATATTAACCAACGCAAAAAGCGGCAACTGCAGCCAAGACTGCAAATACTGTGCGCAATCTTGCATTTCAAAGGCTAATATTGATAAATATCCGCTAGTTCCATATGAAAAACTATTAAATGATGGCAAAATTGGCAAAGATAAAAATATCGCAAGACATTGCATAGGATTAAGTGGAATAACCTTTACAGATAAACAGATTGATGAATTCTGTAAATATATAAGAAATTTAAAAAAAGAAGTTAAGACTGATATTTGTTGTTCCATTGGATTTTTAACAAGAGACCAGGCTATAAAGTTAAAGGAGGCTGGCGTAAATAGGATTAACCACAATCTTAATACTGGTAAAAATTTCTATAAAAATATATGCACTACCCATACATATGAAGAGCGTATTAAAAATATAGAAATGTTTCAAGAATTAGGGTTTGAAATGTGCTGCGGCGGCATAGTCGGACTTGGTGAGACTCAAGACGATATAGTTGACATGCTTTTTGAAATAAAAAAAATAAATCCTAAATCTGTGCCAATTAATTTTTTAATTCCAATAAAAGGAACGCCATTAGAAAAGGCTGATATTTCAAAATTAACGCCTGAATATTGCATCAAAGTATTATGTTTAGCTAGATTATTAAATCCAAAGGCTGATATACGCTGTGCTGCCGGTAGAGAAATACACATAAAAGATAAGCAAAATCTCATGTTTTGTGCAGTAAATTCAATATTTGCATCAGGATATTTGACAGCCAATGGCCAAAATATAGATGATACTATAAAATTAATTGAAGATTCAGGCTTTGAATACGAAATAGAGTAAATTTGCCTCCATTAATGGAGGCATAAAATTATTTATTATACTTTTCCCAAAGGTCCGGCCGTCTTTCTTTTGTAATCCTTTCTGATTCTTTTAGCTTCCAAGTTTCAATATTTTTATGGTGTCCGGAAACTAAAACTTCCGGCACCTCGCGGTTACGCCATATGCGTGGCTGCGTATATAGCGGATACTCCAAAAGATAATCATATTTTGAACTATGAATTCCGCCGAAACTTTCACTGTCTATGGAGGCGTAGTCACCAAGTACTCCTTTTATACATCTTACGCAGCAATCTACCACTGCAAGGGCAGGCAGCTCGCCGCCAGTCAATACAAAATCGCCTATTGATATTTCTTCCATATTGTATTCATCAATAACCCTTTGGTCTATTCCTTCATATCTTCCGCAGACTATGGCTACATTATTATAGCCAAGAATTTCATTAACCTTTTTTTGGCTAAAAACTTCACCCCTAGGCGACATATAGTAAAATTTTGTATCATTTAAATCGCAATTTTTATCAATTGCATTTGCTATTGCATCAGGTTCAATTATCATGCCGCAGCCACCACCAAACGGAGTGTCGTCAACCTTTTTATGTTTTTCCTTTGAATAATCTCTAATATTTATAACTTTGTAGTCCCATAGCCCTTTATCTTTAGCCTTTCCAAGTATTGAAGAGGTTAGATATGATTCAAACATTTCTGGAAATAGAGTAAATATTTTAAAAATCATTAAATTCAATTAACTATTTAATAATTTTTTCTTATCAGCCCCTATATATATCAAGATCGGTGTTGATATAAAAATTGAAGAATATGTACCAATAATAATTCCTAAAAACACTATTATACTAAAGTTTTTTAAAGTCTCGCCACCAATCAAAGCCAATATTAATAAACTTATTAATGTTGTTGAAGATGTTAATAGGGTTCTTCTTAATGTTGTTGTTAAGCTTCTGTTGATAATTTCGGTTAGGCTTTCATTCTTGTATTTTGGTAAAAATTCCCTGATTCTGTCATATATAACCACCTTATCATTAACAGAATAACCTATAACTGTCAATACTGCTGCAACTGCTGTTAAATCAAAATCCATTTTGAATACAGAATATATGCCAAATATTATTATTGCATCATGAACCAATGCAAGTACGGCGCCAATACCAAATTCCAATTTAAATCTAATTCCTATATATGCCAACATTACCGCAAATGATAATACTAGGGCAATCAAGCCTTTTATTATCAACTCTTTACCAATCTGAGGTCCAACGAAATCTATCTTGTTATATTTTACTTCATCGTCAAATGAAGAATTTATTAAATTTTTAACTAGTTGGATTGATTCGCTGTGGCTCAATTCCTTTTCTGCCTGCTTGTTTACTTCCTGTTCTGAGACTCTAATTATAAAACCATCAGTTCCATAGCTTTGAACATTAAAATCGTTAAAATTATGTTTTAGAAAATCATTTCTTAATTTTGCTATATCGCTATTATTTTTTACGGTTATATCAAATAATAGACCTCCCGTAAAATCCACGCCAAAATTCAATTTATTTATAAAGAAACTTCCAATTGATATGAAAATTGCGCATATAGAAATTGCAAAGAATATCTTATGCAACTTCATAAAATCATAGTAATTTTTTTCTTTAGATTTGAATAATTTAAACATATTATTTTTTGTTGTTGTAAAAACAATGGAATACAGAGATTCCATTGTTATAAACTGTTATTAAGCCTTTGCTGTCATTTTTCTTATGTGGCCAGCTATTCTACTTAATTTTCTGCTGGCTGTGTTCTTTTTGAAAATACCATTTTTAACGCCTTTCATTAATTCTGATTCAAATTCTACGAAGGCTTTCTTTGCATCTTCAACAACGCCAGTTGCTATAGCATCATTAACTTTTCTTAAGTAAGTTCTGATTCTACTTCTTCTTGCTTTATTAATCTCTGTTTTTCTTTCTATAATTCTTATAGCTTTTTTTGATGAACTTATATTTGCCATTTTAAATAAACTAAACCTTTTTTAATAATATAATAATTGCGACACATGAATTATAGAATAAAATCATTTATATTAAATTCAAGTAAAATATTTTTTTTGTTTAATTTATTTCAACTATAACTATTTCCGGTTTGCTTCCAAGCTTTATAGGTATTCTCCACGTGCTCAATCCAGACGATGTTATAAGCTTGCTGTTATTCTCTTTTAACAACCCATATGATTTTTTATAGAAAAATTTAACTATAAGATTAAATGGAAAAAATTGTCCATTGTGGGTATGTCCGGATAGCTGCAAATCTATATTATTTTTTACGCTATCTTTGAAATTAATAGGATTATGGTCTGCAACTATTTTGAATTTGTCTGAATTATTTTTTAATATCTCTACGATATTTTTTCTTTTTTCACCAAAAATAATTTTAGTAGGATCTTCCCTTCCTATCAATATAAAATCCTTAAACTCAATCGCCTCATCATTTAAAACTTTCATATTTCCATCTTTTTCTAGTGTTTCTGTAATCCTGTATGGATTTCCTTCATAGTATTCATGGTTTCCAAGAACTGCAAAGGTTCCATAGGTTGATTTTAATTTTTTAAAATATTCATTCAGTCCAGTTTCAGTAAAAGCTCCTGGATTTTTTTCAACTATATCGCCGCCAAATATAACCAAATCCACATTTTGAGCATTTATCTTATCTATAACTCTATTCATTATTATGCTATTTATACCAGTATCGCCAATGTGTGTATCACTAACAAATGCTATTTTTAGCTTTATATCCTTATCTGTTTTTATTTTATATTTTGTCGTTCTTATGTTGTATCTGTTGAAAAATCCATATATGCCAAGTAAAATAGCCAGTATTAAAACACGCGAGTCCAAAATTTGTATATTGCTTTTTAGATAAAACAATCTTACGCAATCAATTATTATATAGTAAAAAAACATAAAAGAGAAAACAAATACCACAATATATAGTGGGTACTCTATAAATTTATTCAATTTTTCATTAAATAGTAGCCAAAAGGACTGTCCCAAGATTACCAAGGATATATAAACTATTATATTTATAAAAAAATTACTTATATATGGTTCACATAGGTTTTTATAAATACTATGCGATACAAAGAAAAAAGCCATCGTAATGGTCATTAAAAAAAAATGCATTTAAAAAATTTATTTTGTTTACTTAATGAGAATATATACATTAATGCTTACAATAAAGTCAAATATTTTTTATCATTTTGAATTCATTGCTACTAGTTATTCTTGTGGAGAGAGCTGCGGCCGCCCATGGTTTATGCGATAACCTAATGGTGAATATGTGGTTTCTTTAGCATTATTGTTGAAAACTGGCAACCGTATTTATCTTTTTTTTCATGACATGAACGCCTATAGCTAAAAAATAGCTCTGGATTTGTATAGGTATCTAAATCCACATCATAAATATACTTTATGCCCTGTTTTTCCAAGGTATTTTTTACAAAATCAGTTATATTGAAAAATAATTTATTATCTTTTTTGACTATAAGTTTTGAATCGTCAACATTATTTTCCCTAAGAATTTTTATAAAATCTTTCTGTACTTCAAAGTTTTCAAGTCTTAAATGCGGACCAATTAGGGCTTTGATTTCATTAATATCAGCACCAATTTTTACCATTTCAACCACTGTATTTTCTATTATTCCAGTAATGGCGCTTTTCCAACCAGCATGTATTGCGGCTATTATCTCATTTTTTTCATCCGACAGCAATATTGGTACACAATCTGCAGTTGAAATTCCAATTATTAGATATTTTATTTTTGTAACTACTGAATCCGCTTCAATCTGGGCGTGGGATGGCAATATGCCAAGGTCTTCAAAAACATAAACTTTGTTAGAATGAATTTGCTTTAATTTTAATATGCTGTATGGACTGTTAAAATATCTCTTTATAAGATCTAGGTTTTTTTCAACATTTTCCTTTGGTTCTCCATTAATCTCTGAAGAATTAACATTTAATGAATTAAACTCTCCAATGCTAAATCCTCCTTTTCTTGTAAAAAATCCATACTCTATATTGCTTATTCTATTAAAATCTTTATTTTTTATAATTTCTAGCATAGGTTACATTTTTAATAATTAATAGAATTTTAAATTAATAAATAAAATAATCAATAGATTAAATTGATTTTATTTATATAATTTAAAAATATGCAGATAGTAGCTTAAATTTTTTTCTGCCAAATTTGCAAAATTCATGAATATGGGGTCTCCTACCCCCGCACTGTTTTATGACTGTGCGATTTTTTATTTTTAATTATTAATTTATTAAAATAAAAATAAGGGTTAAAAAATGGACAAATTAAGAAAAGAAATCAATCTATTAATAGATAATTTAGAAGATACTAAAATAAATAATAAGGATTTATATATAATAAAATTCGTATTGATAGAAAATATATTAGAAATTATCAATATACCGCAAATTGGATTAATAAAAACTTTAATTCATAGAATTCATAGGATTAATTCTAGAAAGAATAATATATATAGCAGAGTGAATAATCTTAGGAAGTTTTTCAATAATGGTATATAAGTTTAAGAACCCCTTTTGGGATTCTTTTAGTAATTAATAGCTTTTTGCTACAATAACCCTATCACTTTCATTGAATGGCATACATCTAAATGACAGAGCATTAGCGTCCATAAACTCTTGTAATTCTTTATCTCCAAAAAACTTGAATGGAATATTGAAAAATTTAACATTTGACACAGCGAGTTTTTTTAATTCTTCAATAGTTTCAACTCTTATTGTATTTTTTTCTAAATTTTCCTTTGTTTTTTGTAATAAACAATTTTGTAAATCGTCTAAAATTGATTGACATTTTTCAATAAATTCTTCAAAAGGAAGAGAATTTTTTTCCATTATTTTGTCTCTTCTAACAAAGAAAATTGAATTATTTTCCATATCTCTTTCACCAATTTCAAGCCTTAAAGGAGCGCCTTTTCTTACCCAATTCCATTTTTTGTTTTGTGGTGTGTCATAACTATCATCAATTAAAACTCGGCAATTTAAACCGTTTTTGATTTTATTACAGTATTCTTTTATAAATTCAGCCTTTGTTTCGTCGTGTATAACTGGAATAATTACAACTTGATATGGAGCAATCATAGGTGGCAATACAAGTCCGTCATCATCGCTATGGCTCATGATTAGTCCGCCAATGCTTCGTGTAGAAAATCCCCATGATGAAGTCCATGCGTATTCTTCTTCCTGATTTTCGTTTGTGAATTTAATATTGCTAGCCTTTGCAAAGTTTTGCCCCAGGTTGTGGGATGTGCATGATTGTAAAGCCTTTCCATCCTGCATCATACTTTCTATTGTATATGTCTTTAGTGCGCCTGCAAATTTTTCGTCTTCTGTTTTTTGTCCGCAGATTCCATGGATTGCCAGATAGTTTTCAAAAATATCATTATATACATCAAGCATAACTCTTGCATTTTTATCTGCATCATTTTCATTTGCAAAAACGCAATGTCCTTCCTGCCAGAAAAATTCACTTGTTCTTAAAAATATTCTAGGTCTCATTTCCCATCTAAAAACATTGGCCCACTGATTAATTTTTAATGGCAAATCCCTATAGGATTTTACCCACTTTGAAAAGCTTTCACCTATTATTATTTCGGATGTAGGCCTTAATATATATGGTTTTTCTAGTTTTCCTTCTGGAATTAATTTTCCGTCTTTTTCAACCAATCTATGGTGGGTTATTACAGCGCATTCCTTTGCAAATCCGGATGCATGCTCAAGTTCTCTTTCCATTAATTCTACCGGAATTAACGCCGGGAAACATGCGTTTTGGGCTCCATGTTCTTTGATTTTTTTATCTAGAGCATCTTTTATATTTTCCCAGATAGCATACCCATAGGGTTTTATAACCATAGCACCCCTAACACTTGAGTTTTCTGCTAGATCTGCCTTAGCTACAACCTCTTGATACCATTCAGGAAAATTATCCTTTCTTGTTATATTTAACGCGTGCTTCATAATTAAATTTGTTAATAAATATATTTTAAGCTATTAAAATTATTTTATTTATCAAGTATTTTTATAGTCTTTTAGATTTGGCTTGATTTTTTATATTATATTTATTACAATTGATACTATAAAAAATATTAGCTATATAGACATGGGTTCATTTATTATAAAATTTTTTACAGGAATGATAGCTCTAATGATTGCTCACAGATTAGTAAGCACTTTTTTTGCAATACTTATTGGATTTCTTTTATATAAGTATATTACGGATCCAAAATATATAACCAACCTTGTTAAGACTATAAAAGATATGATTGATGGCTTTGGTGGAATCGGTTTACCAAAACCCGAGTCTGCAAAAGAAACTGCTATGCTTCTTTTCTAATGAATGATGAATTTCTAAAATATTTTGATTCCATAGAGGGTTTATGCGGTGAAAAAAGAATCGCTGTAGCCGTTTCAGGCGGTATTGATTCGCTTTCTCTAGTTCTTTTGGCTAATGAATGGGCTGAAAAACACAATATAAAAATAGTTGGGCTTACGGTAGACCATGGATTAAGACCTTCATCACTAAAGGAGGCTGAATATGTTAACGGATTGCTTGGACAATATAGAATAGAACACCATATTTTAAAATGGGAAGGTGAAAAACCCACATCAAATATTGAAAATTCTGCACGTGAAGCTAGGTATAATTTGATAATGAATTTTTGTAGGAACAATGGGATTAAGAGCGTACTTCTAGGGCATCATCTTCAGGACCAGGCTGAAAATTTTCTAATTAGATTATTTAGGGGCAGCGGCATTGCGGGGCTTTCTTCTATGCAGATGGTTTCTGAAAGGAATGGCATTAAACTAATAAGGCCATTTTTAAATGTTGAAAAAGATGATTTAAAGAACTATTTAATTAAAAATTCTATAGATTGGGTGGAGGATGAAAGTAATTCTGACGAAAAATATCTAAGGAATAAGATTAGAAACTTTTTAAATTCTTTTGATGATAGAGACAATATAGTCAGGAGAATAAATTCAGCAGTTTCAATGTTTCAACTGTCTGAAAATATTATTGAAGAGAAGGTTGATAGTTTAGAAAATGTTATTTATTTCTATAATGCTGAGTATAGATATTATACAGTTAAGCTTTGGAAATTATTGGCTTTAGATAGGGAAATACAATATAGAATTATTTTAAAGATATCAAAAAAGGTTAGCGGCAATGTTTTAAATCCACGTTTTTCAAAACTTGAAAGAGTATTGGACACTCTAGAAAATTTAAAAAGATATACTTTTTATGGATGTATTTTTGAAAAAATAAATGTTGACGAATTTGTGTGCTATAGGGAATATAATTCAATAGCCGATAGGACTAATTATCTAAAAAAAGGAGAATTGAATCAGTATTTAAAATATCTAAAGGATAATGATTATCAGAGATATAAAAAAATTAAAGATTTTAGGGGCTATAAAAGGGAGATATTATATACTATACCAATTAACGATTACAGGAGGTAGACTATGGCTAAAGTTATTGGAATTACCGGTTTAATAGCGTCTGGAAAATCTACATTAACTAATTATTTAAAGGAAAAGGGGTATAGGGTTTTTGATGCGGACTATTCTGTAAAGGAATTATACAACAATATTGCTTTTTTAGATGGATTGAAAGACATTTTTCCTACAGCATTTATTGATGGAAACTTTAATAAAAGCATTTTATCCAAAATTGTATTTTCAAGCCCGGCAGAAAAAAAGAAATTGGAAAATATTATTCACCCGATCATTGAAAAAAAATGCGATGAGTTTATAAAAGACAATATGGATGAAAGCTTGATTTTTCTTGATATACCACTTCTATTTGAGGTTAATTGGGATAGGAAATGCGATGAAGTCGTTCTGGTTGTTGTTAATAAAGAAATTCAAAAAGAGAGATATATTGGAAGGGGAGGAAAACCTGAACTTTTTGAGAAAATAATAGAAAATCAAGGAGATATAGAAGAAAAAATTTCAAAGTCCACCTATGTTCTTGAAAATAATAGTGATATTAATGATTTCTATAGAAAGATAGATGATACTCTTTATAAACTAAACCATATATTTTAAAATATATGGTTTAGTTTTGCGGATTAGAAATTTTTAAATCCTATTTTAAAATATATATATCCAGTTATCATTGTCATAAATGCTGATATACATAGGAGTACTTCCCCAAGGCTTTGTATTATTCCTTCAAGACTAATTCTAACGAAATCTTCAGCTTCAACCATATCCATAATTTCGTTGTATACATAGTCTGAACCGTTTCCTGCAAGCAGCAGGGCAGTTATTGCAACCATTTGGATTGCTGTCTTCCATTTTGCCAGCCTTGTTACAGGTACGCCTACATTTATTGTTGCTAAAAATTCCCTCAATCCAGAAACCATTATCTCTCTACAAATTATTATGATTGCAGGTATAACAATCATTAGATTTTGATTTGAGAAATTTACTAGCATTATCAGGGATACTGCAACTAATAGCTTATCGGCTATTGGGTCAAGGCATTTTCCAAAATTAGATTGAACCTTTAGGGCTCTAGCTAAGTACCCGTCAAAGAAATCTGTAATACTTGCACCTAAAAATAATGATGCAACTATTATATTTGTTATTTTTGAAGGTACATAGAAAGAATAAATTATTATTGGAATTAGAACTATTCTAATTACAGTAAGAAAATTTGGAATCTTATTTTTTAACATATTTTTATAATTTTCATTTTTTTATGATATATTTAAAATAGAATAGTAAATTAAATATTATATTGCAAGCAAAAAGTAATTTATAGGTAATTATATATTTTAAAAATAATTGCTTATGTGTTTAGAGCAGGGCGGCCGCAGGACTTTTTTATTGAAGGGAGAGCTTGCAGAAATGATGTTTGTGAGCTGCTGAATTGGGCGAACTAGTGGGAATTATGAAGAAAAAATCTCCTTGTGACAGTTATGTTATTGTATAAAACATTTAAATATATTTAAAAAGAGGTTATATAAATAACCTATTTTTAAAACGCTATTTTTAAAGTTTTCTATATCAAATTTTCCATCTTTGAATAGGTTATATTTTGCTACATTTAAATCGTTTGATTTAGCAATACCCATATAGGATTCCCACATGAAGTTAGGCAATAATATCGTATCATTTTGATTTGCGTATGCTTTAAAGGCGCTATATAAAGCACCAGTTCCGCCTGTTGTTGCAGTAACAGATATATAAGAATTTTTGAAATTTTCAATTTCCTTTCCAAAGATGTTGTTCTTAACTGCTTCTCTGTATTCTGAAGAACCGCCTATACCGGCAGCATAGTTAAATAAATTATTTGATTCTAAACCCTTATAGGCTTCTTCAATAACATTAAATGTGTGAAATTTTCCATCATCGTCATAGAATGTACCAATGTTGAAGTTATAACGGCGGCTTTTCCATGTTTATTCTCTGCATCCTTTGCCTGTTTGGCTATTTCAAAAATGCTATTCTTTCCCAAAGATATATTGCTAAGTTTATCTATTGTAAACATGATTGCACCTGCCTTTTTTATTAAGTATCTTTATAACTTTATGAAAAATAATATATAAATCAAGTCTTTTTTAACATTGATTTTTATGCTTTTATTATGACTTAAATTCTATAAATAGCTTAAAAATTGATATGTATAATATTATGTGCATTAATATAATACTACAACGGACGCATTTACAGTTAGTTTTGCCATTTGCTAAGTAATAATATATTATCAAATGTATATAAAATCAATAGGATAATTTTTTAATAATATATATTGTTTTTTAAAAAAATATTAAGTAAATTCTGACTTAAGTAAAAAATAAAAATAGTATAATGACTTTTTTCGCAAATTTAAAAACAAAGATTAAAACAGAACCTTTCAAATACATAATTTTATTATTGGCACTACTTATGTTTATTTCGTTATTTTTTGTAAAAAATAATATAAGGAAAACTGATAATTCAAGATCAGATCAACAACCAAGTAATGAACTAATGGTTTTTGTTCAAGATGGTTGTTTGCACTGTGAGCATGCTGAAGAATTTTTGGCTATAAATGCCGGTAAATATAAGGATATTAATGTTGTTTTTTATAATTTAAAAAACAGGGATGCGCAGGTGCTTCTATTTAAAAATATTTCAAGACTGGACATACCTCAGGATGGTCTGGGGACGCCTATTTTTATAATGGGTGATGAATATATAGTTGGATTTGGAGAAAATGAAAAAAGTAATTTAATACAACTACTTAAGGAAAAAAAAATCAGGAGAGCTGGCTCAGAATAAAAATGAAGTAAATCTAGGGATATTTGGAAAACACGATATTCTAAATACTATATTATTTAAGCTGTCAATGGCAATTGGACTATTTGACAGCTTTAATTTTAATATTTTTATATTTATATTATTAATGGTATCAATATTTTTAATAGTTAATAATAGAAGTAAAAATTGGTTTTTGGCTATTTCATTTATTGCTTCATATGCGATTTCCTACTTTCTGTACGCGACTTCAATATTAAATGTCTTTTTATATAGCAACTATATTTGGATAATAAATCTTATTATTGGTTTAACAGCTATTCGCTATGGAATTATAAATATATACGAATATAATAAAAAAACCGGAATTGTAAAGGATATTGTAAAGTCAATAAAAGGCAAGGTAAAGATAGATGTGCCGTTGCCACTATTATTTTCAATAGTATTTTTTGCTTTTATTTTAAACTCTATGAACTTTACCTCACCTAAGGTAATGACATCAAAGTTGATATTCGCTATTTCTACATCAAGTGTAACGGTATTTGCGTATTACTTCTATATAATAATGTACACAATATTTTTTACAATTACATTAGGTGTAATAATTTCTTTAAGTGTTATTATTATAAATAGATATGTCGGTGTGAGATATAGGGAATATACTAAGCCTATAGGTAATATCCTCCTAATATTAAGCGGTTTAGTAATTTTATTTCTATAGGTTGTTCATATTTTGCGGCATTTGTTTTAAAATATTTAGCAAAATCTTGATTTATAATTATTATTCTCTATTATTTATTCTATTAAATATGGAATTCAAATGAATAAAGTAATAATAAAAATAAAGGAAGATCAGATAAACGGTAGAATTGATAAGATTTTAGCTGATTTCCATAAGGTAAAAAGTTTAGAGATAACAAGGGGCAGAGTCCAAGAATTAATAGGAAATGGATTTCTAACAAAAAATAATGAAGTTTTTAAGGATAATTCCTATAGGGCAAAACTTAATGATGAACTTATTTTAAATATACCAGAATTTGAAGACGATGTTTTAAAACCAGCGTCTATACCTTTAAATATAATATATGAAGATAATGATTTAATAGTGATTAATAAGCAGGCTGGTTTGACTACACATCCTGGCGCTGGAAATGATGAGGATACTCTTGCAAATGCGCTATTGGGTATCTATGGCGATAATTTATCAAAGGTTGGCGGAGAATTTAGACCTGGTATAGTCCATAGGCTAGACAAGGATACAAGCGGTTTAATGGTTGTAGCCAAAAATGACGAAGCCCATTTAAAGCTATCGGAACAGCTGCAGAACAGGGAACTTAAAAGAACATATATTGGTTTTCTATGGGGAGTTTTAAATCCGAGAAACGGCCATATAGAAGGATATATGGAACGTAGTAAGACTAACCGTTTGAAGATGGAAATGGTTGCTGATGGACGTGGCAGATTTTCCTTAACAAACTATAAAACTTTAACTAGCTTTGCAGGAAAATCTATATCGTTATCAGAATTTAACTTAGATACTGGCAGAACCCATCAGATAAGAGTTCACTGCAGCTATATGGGCTGTCCGTTGGTAGGTGATCATGTCTACGGTGGAAATTCTAGGCATTTAAAAAAGGAGTATCAGCAAAAAGAT
>CALXSC010000096.1 GCA_944391025.1 uncultured Rickettsiales bacterium | reverse complement strand
AGCACATCATTTTTCTGCTTCGTGCTTGATATTCGTTTACTTCGTAAACTCATCTCGCACTTCGGCAATCGTTCGTTTCACTCCTCCGCTTCGCTATGGCAAACTGCGGGGCAACGACAAGCTAGTTGCTGTGAGCAAGCTCCCGCAACTTGTCCCTTGTTTTCACTGGTGAAATTGTGCAAGCACATTTCCCCTTGCCTTCGTGCTTGTTTATTTTTAAATATCTATTTGCAAAAGCAGATAATATGCGTCAACTAAAATTGAAACGGCTATAGAATTAAATAATAGCGATATTTTTAGAGATAATACGGGCGTTCATAGGGTTTTTTGTGGCGATTAATGGTAGCTTTAGAAAGGTAGGGCAGGGGACTTTGTGATGGCTAGCATAAAAAAACGTAGGATAGTTGATTCTTTGCTTATAAAATCGCAGCTAATTTTATAAATAAATATTGATAAATTATTATATTTAATTTATTTTAAAAATAGACTAAAAATAGTTTTACAAATGATATTAGGAGTTGGAATTGACCTGTTAAATATGGGAAGAATAGAAGAGCTATATTTAAAATTTAATGACAAATTAGCAAATAAAATCCTTTCTGAAGAAGAGCTTGGCGATTATAAAAAATCTAAAAATAAAATTAATTTTTTAGCAAAAAAATTTTGTGCCAAAGAAGCTTTTTCTAAGGCTTTAGGCACTGGAATTGGTAGGGGAATTAATTTTGCAGATATAACGATTAGTAATGATATACTTGGAAAACCAATAGTATTTCTATCAGATAATGGGTTTTCTTTTCTTGAAAATTTATTTAAAAAGAATGCCAAAAATATGCAATTTGATATTTCAATAACCGATGAAACCCCATTTGTAAATTGCTTTGTTGTTATAAGCTATAACGGGTAGTATTATTTATTTGAAAACAGAGAATTTCCAAAATCCTTTAGCGAATTTTTAAGCTCTTCATTTTCTATATCAGTAATTATGGAATCTATCTTTTCTAAATCATCATTTTTTAATTTTGGAAGAGATTTTTTAATTTGTCTAATTATTCTTGGATCCTGTTTAATTTTTATATCGCCTATAAGATTATATCCAAATATTGAATTTATTTTTTCTAATATAAACATTTTGTTATTTTCTATATAGAATGAAATAACTGTATTGAAGCATTTTACATATAGTGTTGCGTCATTTTTTTTATCCTTCTTGAAAGAGACTTTTTCGGGTTCGCAGAATTCATAATATTTTTCGCCAAGCAGGGCATTCCAATTTCTTCTCATTATTAAAATTACTGGAGAATAATTTTTTAAAATTGGCTTTAGAATATCCTTTACTACTATATTAATTTCTTTCATTATTTTACGTAAAAATATGTAAACAATACATTCCTAAGGAAAATTAATCCAAGTATTGCTATTATTGGTGATATATCAATTCCGCCAAGGTCAGGCAAAAATTTTCTTATTTTGTTTAATAATGGCTCAACTAGCTTTCCAAATGTAAGCATTAATCTTGAAACATATTTATTATTTCTGTTTAAAATATTGAAATTTATCAACCAACCAGCAATACAATATACAATAATCAGAAAATTGTACAATGATATTATCTGTGAAGCCAATATTATAAAAGGGTTTATGTTCATCCTGCAAATTCAATATTTTTATATTAAAAAAATATAACAAAAAATATTGAATTGCAAGAGAAAATAAAATATTATTTTTCTGATTTTAAACAATCTTGAACAATTTTAAATTCATCAAATGGGAGCTGTTCCTTTTCAATTATTGTATATTTTTCATGGCCTTTTCCGGCTAGAATTAATATATCCTTAGGCTTCAATATTTTAATTGCTTCTTGAATCGCCTTTTCTCTATCGCCTATATTGTATGCCTTAGGGCAGGCTGCGGCTATTTCGCTTCTTATCACTGCTGCATCTTCCGTTCTAGGATTGTCATCCGTAACAAAAACCATATCGGCAAGGTCATTTGCAATTTTGCCCATTACAGATCGTTTTGTTTTATCTCTATCACCACCGCAGCCAAACAATATGGCAATTCTAGCCTCTTTGTCATTTGAGATATGCTCGCGCATAGTTTCTAAAACCTGTTTTAAAGCATCTGGTTTGTGGGCAAAATCTATATATATTGCAGCACCATTTTTCTTAATTCCAGCAAGCTCCATTCTACCCTCTGCCTGCTTGATATTTTCTAAAGCTTTAATTATTTTTTCAATTGAAGGTCCTATATTTAATGATATAGCTATGGCTAGTGCTGCAAGTAAATTCATTGCTTGAAATTTGCCTATAAATGGCGTATTTAATATATATTTTTTATTTTTATACTCAAACTCTATAGATTGTCCTTGGAAATGTGTTGCTATATTGAGAATCTTTATATCGCCATTATATCCATAGCTTAATATTTTATGTCCTTCTTGCGAACATACATTTTTAATTTTTTCAAATTCTGGAATATCTGCATTTAGTACAGCTATGCCTCCCTTTTTCAATACTTCTGTGAATATTCTTAATTTTTGATTCAGATATTCTTCCATAGTTTTATGGTAGTCAAGGTGCTCTGGACTTATATTATTGAATGCGGCAACTTCAACCTGCACGCCAGCCGCTCTTCTCTGATGCAATCCCTGGCTTGTAAATTCCATAGCCACATAATCTATATTTTTTTCTTTCTTTAAATAATTTAATTTTTCATGCAGGTCAGTTAATTCCCTCATTGTTAGAGTATCCTCTTTTAAATGGGAATTCTCAAAATTTACGCCTAATGTTCCAATTGATGCGCTATCAAAACCAAGTTTTTGTATAGTCTGCCTTGTAAATTCAGCAACCGAAGTTTTTCCGCTTGTTCCTGTGATTCCAACTATATGTTTTGGCTTTTCCGGATAAAATACATTTAGCATTTTACCAAGCATTTCAAGAGGATCATCGCATTTTATAACAACTATTTTGCTATTGCTATAGTTTTCTTTTTTTGAACAAACTATTGCGACAGCGCCGTTTTCAATTGCTTTATCGGCAAACTGTATGCCTTTTACAGTCATTCCATCTATTGCAAAAAATAGGTCATTTTTTTTAACCAATCTTGAATCTGATTGAATTTCTCTTATATTTGTATCCTTAAGATTATTTATCTCTAATTCATCCTTGAAATTTTTAATTAATTCTGATAGCAGCATATTATTTTAATATTTTTTTTATCACTTTATTACTTTTTATAAAAAATGCAATATTTTTTAAGATTTTGATTGATTTTATTAAAATAATATTTTATCATGTTAGACAATTGGATTTATTATTATAAGTATAATATTATTAATTAAACAACAATTTAAATTTAGGTTAGTAAAATCATGCCCAAAATGAAAACAAACAGTTCTTGTAAAAAGAGATTTGAAGTAACAGGAACAGGAAAGATTAAGTTCAAAAATGCTAATAAAAGGCACTGTATGGTTAAGAGAAGTAAGAGACAAATCAGAA
>CALXSC010000095.1 GCA_944391025.1 uncultured Rickettsiales bacterium | reverse complement strand
TGGTAAAAAGTATTATAAAGGAAAAAAGTTTTGAATTTGCTATTAAAATTGTAAATTTATATAAAGAATTAAATGAAGAAAAAGAATTTGTGATATCAAAGCAATTGCTTCGTTCTGGAACAAGCATATTGGTGCAAACATAAAGGAGGCATTACAAGGTCAAAGTAAAGCGGATTTTATATCAAAATTAAGTATATCTTTAAAAGAAGCTGCTGAGACCGAATATTGGTTAGAATTGTTAATTGCAACAAAATTAACAAAAATAGAATTAAAAGAATATTTGAAAGATATAAAAGAATTAATAAAAATTTTAACATCAATAATTAAAACAAGCAAGAATAAATAACTATCAACTATCAACTCTCAATTGTCAACTCGTAAAATTTAACTTGTAAATATATTTTTTAAAATATAACATATCTATATGTATTAGTATAATAAAATAAATATGTCTATATTATTAAATTCGCTATGGTTGGGGCTATTAACTTCTATTACTCCCTGTGTTTTTACGGCTAGTATTGCGATTATTAGCTATATTAATAAAAAACCAGGCAGTTCAAACCATGTTTTGGTTTCATCATTTTTGTATGTGATTGGCAGAATGGTTTTTTATACTATTCTGGGCGCCATATTGTCCATTTTTGTGGATGGAATTGCTTCTGTCTCAACATTTCTGTCAAATAGGTTAAATATAATTTTAGGAATAATACTAATATTTGTTGGCTTGACGCTATTGGATTTAATAAATGTTAGTTTCCTGCACTTTTCATTTGTTGGAAAAATTAGGGAAAAGGCCGATAGCTCAAAATATGTTGGAAGCTTTATTTTTGGAATATTATTCGCCGGCATGTTCTGTTCGGTAACGGCATCTTTATTTATAGCAAATTTTCTGCAGGCTCCGAATAATATATTGTCATTTATGCTTTATGGATTTACTACTGGATTGCCAGCAGTGATTCTATCTTTACTATTGATTTTTAGCAGAAATAGGTTTAATAAATTAAACGAAAAACTAGAAAAATTTGAAAAATATTCTTCAAAAATAACCGGTGCAATTTTTTTAGTTATGGGTATTTTTTTAATTTTAAAACTTTTTTAAATGATTTCAAAAATAGTTAATAGAATATTGAGGATTATATTTCCATCGAAATGTGTGCTATGCGATAAAATTGTTGAGGATGAGGACAGCCTATGCTGCGACTGTTGGAAAAAGATAAGGTTTATAAATAGACCGTTTTGCGACAGATGCTCTGCTCCATTTGAGTTCAAAATTTCAGATGATGACATTTGTTTGGCATGTATGAAAAATGAACCGTTATATATAAAGTCAAGGAGCGCAGTCGTATATAATAGTGATGTTGCCAAGATTATTTTTAAATTCAAATTCTATGACAAGATTCATATGAAAAGATTTATGGGGCAATGCATGTGCAGAGCTGCTTCCGATATAATTGGCAATATTGATATTCTTATACCAATTCCACTGCACAAAAAGAGACTAATCCACAGAAAATACAATCAATCGCTATTGCTGGCGGATGAAATCGCTAAAAATAGCGGAAAAATTGTTCTGCATGATTTTCTATACAAGACCAAACATACAGTACCGCAGGCAAGTTTAAAACAGAATGAAAGACAAAATAATTTGAAGAATAAATTTGCAATAAATCCCAAGTATTTGAAGGATATTAAAAAATATAAAAATTTAGGCTTTGCAATAGTTGACGACGTTATAACCACTGGATCAACCATAAATGAATGTATAAAAGTTATGAGAGAAGCTGGCATAAATAATGTTTATGCCATAAGTTTTGCAAAAACTGTTTTGTATTAAATCATTAACAAATTCATATAAGCCATACCACCGTTGAACCTCCCGAAATAGCTGCGCTAACAGTATTTTTTATTAACAATTAAAAATTGTGCGCTAGAATGATAAGTGCCCATAGGGCAACAGCGGATGTCATGGTCCACACGTTTTTTTGTTGTTCTATAGGCTCTTGTTATAACCAGCGGGAGCCTGTAGGATATAAGCCTATTTTATAGGGAAACCTATAGGAATCGCTCGTGTGATTCATGAACTCCCGCACTGTTAGATTTTTCTAACTGTGCGTTTTTTTTATTGTTTATTTAGATCAGTAACAAAATTATACGCTTCTTCTAACGAAGCTTTTTCTTCTGATGTTAAATCGTATATTTTTATTTCTTCAACGCCGTTTTTGCCTAAAGTAATTGGGCAGCCTAAACAGCAATTTTTTATGCCGTATTCGCCATCACAATATATGGACGCGGTTACAGTCTTTTTTATATCGTTAAAATATGAGTCTAGCAGGTCATATATAGAAATTGCTGGACCGTAGAAAGTTCCGCCTTTTACGATTAGTCTTATGATTTCGCCGCCGCCCATTGTTGCCTGTTCTTCAATCTTTGCGATTTGATCTTTTGATATATTGTTTTTCTTTATGTAATCAAAGAGCGGTGTGCCGTCAATTTTAGTCTGGCTTAATAGATAAACCATTTTAGCGCCGTGCTGTCCAACTGTAAATGTTTCTATTCTGCTTTCTTCAATATTAAAAGCCTTTCCGAGGTAGTATTTAAATCTTGCGGTATCTAGCCAATTTCCTGAACCTATTGTCTTTTTCTTGTTGAAATTTCCTTCATCTATAAAATGTTTTAAAATTACATCAAGCGGATTTGTAACCATTACTATAAATGGTTGTTTGTCATCCGTTGGTATAACTGCCATTATTTTTTTAGCTATATCTGACATTATTTCTTTATTTTTGCCAAGCAGTGATTCTCTATTGGCACTGCCATCCGTATTCGCAACGCCAGCGGTTATAACTATCGCATCACTTCCCTTTATATCTTCGTAGCTGTCTGTTCCAGTTACCTTTATGTCTTTTCCATCAAGTACAAATCCTTGCTGTAAATCTATGGCCTTTCCCTTTGCATAATCTGCGTATAAATCCAGCATGACTATTTCGTTAAACAGACCTTTTAAACCAGTTGCAAATGCTGTTGTACATGCCACGCCTCCCGATCCTATAAATGATATTTTCATATTTTACCCTGTTTTTTGTTATTTAAAATTCCTCATAATATTAATATATGTTTAAATATCGTAAAATCAATAGTTTTTCTCAAAAAATGTAAAGTTTTATGAAATTTTTTTAAATTTTTCTTGTATTAATCCTAATTTTACTATATAATTATAGAAATATTTTTTTAATATTAACAATTCAAGGAGTATGAGATGAGTGATATTAATAAAAAATCAACAGCATTAGAACCAATCACAGAAGATAGTTATGAAGAACCAAAATTTCATGTAATTAAATGTACAAATGTTGATCCAAACAATTTGAATCCAAGAAACTATTCTGAATGTGAATATATGGCTATTATGCAACATAGAGAAGCACTTGAAAGGGAAAACAGGCTTTTAAAGATTAATATAGCTATAGCCAATAAGGAAAAAGAAAAAGAAACTAATAAAGATAGAGGTGCAGCCAATACTTTAGATGGTGTTAAAAAATCTTCTTCTGCTCCAAAGCTTCAGAGGGGAAGAATAGTAAAACCTGTAGTGCAAAGATCCCTTTCTCCATTGGCAATGTTAAGTCGCAACAAGCAACAGTCATCAGTTTCTGTTAGACAATAAATAAAATATATAACAATTAAAAATAAGACCTATTTTTTATAGGTCTTTTAAATTAAATTCCTCAGACTCAGTCCATTTTCCAACTTGTGATTTTCTAAACAGCTTTGTGCTAAAGCCCATTTTTTTATATTCTTCCCAATTTTTTCTAGCTTCATCAACTAAATGTAAGCTTGTTGGAGAAAAAATATAGAATGTTTTTTCAAAAATATCCAAAAATTTATTGTCTTCTACGAACGTGCTTATCAATAGAAAATTTGCATTATTTTTATTGTGCTTTGCATTTGAGATTATTACAGGAGTATCTTCGGCGCCCTTTTCGTTATATAGAAGATGCGGCAAAAAACCGACTTTTTTGATACTCCACAACATATCGTCAAGCCTTTCCATTTTTTCAGGACTTTCCGAATATATCATAACCTTTTTGTCCTTTTCTATAAGTTTAGATAGAAAAGAATACAAGAAAACATTTGCATCTTCCTCAATACAATAAAAATTTATTTCTTTCATTTTTGGCCTATTTATTATTTAATATTTCCTGTCTTGCAAGTTCATCAACCCTATTGTTAAGCTCATTGTCGGCATGACCCTTTACCCAATTCCAATTTATATTATGTTTTTGAGTCAACTCATCTAATTCAACCCATAGCTCCTTATTTTTTACATCATCCTTCTTGGAAGTTCTCCAGTTGTTTTTCTTCCAATTATTAATCCATTTTGTTATTCCGTCCTTTACATAGACACTGTCTGTATACAGGTCAACTTCGCACTGCCTTTTTAGTAACTTTAAGGCTTCAATTACAGCCTGCAATTCCATTTTATTGTTGGTCGTAAGCTTAGAATATCCGCTTATTTCTTTTTTATTGTTCCCATAGATTAGTATGGCTCCCCATCCGCCTTTCCCGGGATTTCCTGAACATGCGCCATCTGTATATATTGTTACTTTTTTTGTTTCCATATTAAAAATTTATAATTCCCAACAACGCAATTAAGAGACAAATTATAGAAAATCCCCAAAAGCTCAATACTACCTTTCTTTCTGACCAGCCAAGCTTTTCAAAATGGTGGTGAATTGGAGCTATTTTAAAAATTCTTCTCTTTAAAAATTTGTAGGATGCAACCTGAAG
>CALXSC010000094.1 GCA_944391025.1 uncultured Rickettsiales bacterium | reverse complement strand
TTCATTATTATTATTTTTTTTAATCAAATGATTGGCATTTATATACATATTAATATACCATTGAATTGTTAACACAATTCAATGGTATATTAATATTTTTAAAAAGCTATCTTTTTTTGACAATCTCAATTATTGCTTGATTTTTAACAAATATTTTCTAGTATTCTATTGAGTATTTTATGTTTTATTATGTTAAATAAGAAAGTCCTAATTGCCTGCTATTCAGAGCCATCAAGAGAAAGATTAAAAACAATACTTTCTGAGTATAGCTTTGTCTCAGTAGCTATAAAATCATTTAAAGATATAGAAAAGGTTGCATTTGGACAGATTGCGCTTGCTGTATTGATTTTAAAGAGAGGATTTGAAACTGATGATTTATTGGTCATCACAGAACAGGACTTATTTGGTGAAAAGATAATAAAGACTTCGGACGACAGCCCATCCCTTGAGAAAATTCTAAAGGAACAAAATAATTTAAATGTTGGTGATTTGGTAATCCATAAAGACTATGGTCTCGGCAGATTCACCGGACTAGAAACTATTTCTCTGACCGATATAAAAAACGATTATCTAAAGATAGAATATGCGGATAGTTCCAACCTATTTATTCCAATTGAAGATTTTGATTTGGTTACAAGGTATGGCGATTATAATGAGGATATAATTCTTGATAGATTGGATTCTGAAAAATGGGCTATTAAAAAGAATAAGATTAGAGAAAAACTTGAATCTATAGCCAAGGAATTGATAAAAATCGCCTCATTTAGAAAAATTTCAAAGGCCCCAATTCTAATTCCAAATGAAAATGAATATAAGGAATTTTGCGCTAGATTTGAATATGCTGAAACCGCTGACCAATTAAAGGCTATAAAAGATATTGAAAAGGATTTAATGAAAGGAAATCCTGCCGATAGGCTTATATGCGGCGATGTCGGCTTTGGAAAAACTGAAGTTGCACTCAGAGCTTCATTTATAGCTGCGAGCAGTGAAAAAAATGCCGTTCAGGTTGCGGTTATAGCGCCAACGACACTGCTATGCAAACAGCACTACAACCTATTTAAAGAAAGATTTAAATATACTGGACTAAACGTAGCCACAATCTCAAGGCTTACAAAACCTAGCGAGAATAAAAAAACCAGAGAAGCTCTTGAAACCGGAAAGGTTGATATAATTATAGGAACCCATGCGCTATTATCAGATAAGGTAAAATTTAAAAATCTAGGACTGTTAATTGTTGACGAGGAGCAGAGATTTGGCGTAAAGCAAAAGGAGAAGCTTAAGGAAATTGGTGCTGGTATTCACGTGGTAACGCTTTCAGCCACCCCAATACCTAGGACGCTGCAAATGTCTATGACCGGCATAAGGGATCTAAGCCTTATTACAACGCCGCCAGTTGATAGGCTTAATATAAACACATATGTAATGAATTTTGACGAAATAGTTCTTAGGGAGGCTATAAACAGGGAATTAAACAGGGACGGCAAGGTTATAGTCGTTGTGCCTAGAGTTTCAGATATTCCACAAATAGAATTAAAACTTTCCGACACCCTAAAAAATATTGAATACAGTATCGCCCACGGTCAAATGAGCGGTTCTTCATTGGATAACATTATAAATGATTTCTATGATGGAAAATTTAGAGTTCTAATAGCTACGACAATTGTTGAAAGCGGTCTTGATATACCTAAGGCTAACACCATAATAATCTATAAGGCTAACAATTTTGGATTATCACAACTGCACCAATTGAGGGGCAGGGTAGGTAGAGGCAAAGAGCGAGCCTACGCGTACCTAACCATAAATCCAACAGAGGCTATCAGTGAAAATGCTAAAAAGAGACTGAAATCAATAGAGTCAGTCCAGGATGTTGGCGGCGGATTTGCCATAGCCAGCGACGATATGGAAATTAGGGGAAGCGGAAATATAATAGGCGAAGAACAGTCTGGGCACATTAAGGACGTCGGCGTTGAATTATATAATCAAATGCTTATTGAGGCTGTTAACAAAATCAAAAATAGCGGTGATTTTGTAGTCCAGGAATATGATTTTTCGCCCCAGGTTAAACTCAACATATCAACAACTATTGATAAAAGCTATATTGACGATATAGTTTTAAGGCTAAGCTACTACAGGAGACTGGCTGACGTTAAAAATGAGAAAGAAGCCAAGGCTATTATTCTTGAGCTAGAAAGTAGATTCGGCGACGTTCCTGAAGAAATACACAATATTCTTGAAATCACAAAAATTAAGGCTCTATGCAAAAAATGCGGTATAATTAAACTTGAATATAAGGACGAATTTATAAATATCAGTTTCTTTAACAATAAATTTAAAAATCCTGACTACCTCATTAAACTAATGCAGGAAGGAAAGGCTCAAATGAAAAAACAAAATGTTTTAAGCTTTTATATACATAAAATTAGATTATTTGATGATATAGAGGAAATTCTTGAAAAATTGGCAAGTGCTTAAATAGAAATCCCTCAGTTTTGTTCCAAGGGATTTATTATTTTTACTATGCTTTTATCTGGTCTATTGGCATGCCATTTTGGTCCCAATCGTCAAATCTTGATTGGTTTGCTTTGCAAACAGCATCAATTTCTTGCCATTGTTTTAATAATTCTTCCATGTACATAAGCGGAATCATGTTTTGTATGTCTGAGCCACCAATTAATGGTTCTGGGTGGGTTTCAATGAATAAACCGGCTACAGTACCGCTTGATAGGGCTGTTCTTACGTATATTGGAGCCATTCTGGCTTCTCCGCCGGATGAGGAACCCATGGCTGAAGGTTTTTGGGCTGCGTGGGTTGCGTCCATTACGACTGGATATCCGGTTTCAGCCATTATGACGAATGACCTTGGGTCAACGACTAAATCTCCATATCCAAAGGATGTGCCTCTTTCTGTCAGGCATAGGTTTGTATTTCCTGACTCTTCGTATTTTTCAATTATATTTTTCATATCGCCAGGCGCTTGAAACTGTCCTTTTTTTAGATTGCATGCTTTACCTGTTTTTGCAATTGCAAGGGATAGGTCTGTCTGTCTGATCAGAAAGGCTGGCTGCTGCAGCATGTCAACATGCGGTGCAACTAATGCGGGCTGTTCATTTGTATGTACATCGGTTAATACCGGCACCTTAAATGTGCTTCTTAGTTCGTCAAATATCTTCATTCCCTCTTCAATTCCAATGCCTCTTTTTCCGTTTATTGAATTTCTGTTTGCTTTGTCAAATGATGCCTTAAAAATATATTGTATTCCTAATTTTTCGGTTATTTTTGCTAGCTTTTCGCAAATTTTCATTGCTAAATCTCTTGACTGTAATTGGCAAGGTCCTGCCATTAATGTAAATGGCAAATCGTTGCCCATGGTTAATTTCTTTGTAATACCACCACCAACTTTAATATGTTTAGCTTTCATAATGAGTTTTTTTATTAAATCGTATAATATACTATCTATATTTTTTAAAAAGTCAAATTACTACTTATTTAATAAAATTGTGAAATCTCTATCAAAAATTTGATATTTTTTGTTTAAATCCCTAAAATTTTCAAGGATATCTTCATTCCTGAATATATAATCAATATTTTCAACAAAATCTATACAATCTTTTTTATTCTTTAGAGTGTTGCAATATTCTATAATATTTTTATGTCCAGTTTCGCCAAATTTCTTTTCTATAGTTGTAACCTTATAATTATTTCTGTCCTTTGAAAAATAAAGGTCGCCATTTCTTGCTATGATTACTATAAATTTATCATCCTTGTCTATTATGACGTCCGGAACTTTCTTAAATATTGAAAACACTATGCCTAAAGCAAATAGCAATATTCCAAAATATCTCCATTTTTGTTCCCAAAGCGAAAACCAAAGAAAGCCTGCAATTATTAGTGATATGCCAAGTATTGATGGTGAAGAGACAATATGTACGCCGCTAGGCAAATCAACTACATATTTTGAAAGTTTAAGAATTATACCTATCGTCCAGCCTGCCGGAACCAGTAGAATTTTTTCCATGTGAAATGGAAATAGGAATATTGAAAGTGTTGCAAATGGAAGCGTTATGAAACCGGCCAGTGGTATTGCGACCATATTTGTAACCATGTTGTAAGGCGTATAATTGTTAAAGTGGAAGATTGCTATTGGCGTAACTGAAATTTCCGTGATTATTGAAGAAACGAATACTGCAAAGAAATAATAGAACGGCTTTAGAAATTTGTTGGTCGTATAGGTGTGAATTTCATGCTCCTTAAGAAATTTAAATCCGGCTATCAGTCCAATAACGGCGAAAAATGATAATTGAAAACTCGGGTCAAGAACTAGGTTTGGCTCGTTGAATAGTATCAATATTGCCGCTAGACACAGGAATCTCATGCTATCAGTTTCCCTTTCTAGAATGATGCCTATAAAGAATAGCACTGACATTATGTAGGCTCTATTTGCGGATACTGGAAATCCAGTTATGCTTAGATATAGGAAGCCTGCAACTATAGCGAATATTGCTGAAATTTTCTTTATATTAAATTTTAGGGCTAGATATTCTGACTGTACCAATGCTCTCCTAATAATTAAAAATGCTAGACCCATTATGATTGCCATATTCAAACCGGATATTGCAATTAGATGGGCTAATCCGGCGTAGGTCATATTATTGTAGTCTTCAGCGTCAATTTTTCCTCTAATGCCAGTAATAAAGGAACCAACCACTGGACCTGTATTCTCACCAATTGCGTCTATAATTCTATTATTTATGTTTTCCCTTATGTTATAGGTTTTATTTCTTATTTTTGCGTATAAGGTTTGGTTTTCTGGATGGTGGTGGCTATAGACATAGCCATTATAGGCGATACCGCCAATCTGCTGGAAGTAAAACAATCTTTCTAAATTGTATGCGCCAACAAAAGGACGCTTTGGAATTGGTATTAGGTTTGCCCTTATTTCTACATAGTCACCAAATTTCGGCTGATAGGTTTTATTGTTTATATTAATTCTCAAATATTTTGGAGTATTGTGCATTAGACCGTCCTTTGTAAAATATGGAGTCATGCTATTACGTTTTCTGTCATCCTTTTCGGGTTTTTTGTATTTTTCAATTTTATCAACCTTTACAATTAGTCTTTTCTTTTCATTGCCATGTTTTTGATAATAGGATACGTCTTCAATTATGCCATAGATTTTTACATAGCCCATTTTATATTTGACGGTCGGAGCCGCTATATTTTTCGTATATGTAGCCGTCCTTACATATCCAGCTGTAAAAATTATAAAAGCTGATATAGCTATGAGCATTTCCTTATTTCTACGGAATTTTATTGCGAAAAATGCTAGAAAATAAATAGAAAGATAGAAAAAGTAGATATTATAGTATTCAAATCTAAAATATGAAAGGATACCAACGCCAAATATTACTGGGCACCACAAAATCAAATTGTAGCAGTCACCATAGAAATTTTTATTTATAAAATTATCAATTCTGTCTAATATCTTTTTCACAACCAATAGATATATTTTGTAGTAATAATATATAAAACAATTTATAAAAATAAATAGTTTATTAATATTTTATTATTAAAAAAAATACTATATACAAAAAAACCGGTACAACCAAAGATTAATCTAGTATGTACCGGTTTTTAACAAACTGCTTCCAACTCCGACTCTTACATCATTGTTTCGGACTTTGTCACTCCGAGATGGTTTTTGATTAATAAAACTTTCGTTTCTTTGTTTTTCCTATAGTATTTTAACCCTATAGTAAAGACTCCATCTAAGCCTTGGCTAATTAGTACTTTCATTTTTCGGGTTTGTTTAATATTTCATACCCTTTACTTAATACGATTTATGTTTTAGTATTAAGAAGACACTAGCTACATCTCAATTATCTTTCTACCAGGCATTGTCTTAAAATACCTAATACAGAGAATAATCAACTCTGGCAGGAACTGTTCTACAGCTTTATTATTTGTTTATCTTGTAACCACTATTCGTTAAATAGTTGGTAGGACTCCTACTGCCCTGGATAGCTGGTTTTTAGAACGTTTTATTTTTAATTTATACATTCCTTATTTTATTTATTTCAATTTCCCATAGACTATCTTTAATTATATCTATAGTGAGGACACTATCCGATCCTAAATGACTACCATTTGCTTTTCAATCTTGAATTTTACTTCTTTTAGCTCTTTCGTTCGTTTTAATGTGCTTTATTTGCTTCCATTAAACATCAGGACGCCATTCAAATCCTAAGTGATTTTTCATTTCTTTCATCTCATTTGCTGCTACTAGGGAATTTCACCTGTTCGTTTATTTTCAGCTTTGCCGTAACTCTTTACATTACGACTGGACACCACTCACACCCAAGTTAACTTTATTTTACCTTATTGAACTTTACCACTTTTATATGGAAGGCAGAGCATTAACCACACTCTAATTGATTATTATTTTGCGTTTTATTTATTTTATTTTTACGCTTCGTCAGTTAGCCTTGTTTTACTCTAACTAATACAGGACACCAATCAAATCCTAACAAGCTTTATTATGCCCGATACCTATTTTATTTCATTATTCAGTTCGGAATTTAATCAAAGTACATCATATTTCATCTTTTACTATTTCATTATCTTTTCAACTTTGATCAGGACACTTGTCATACCCTAATGAGCTTTCTTGCAATTGTTTTATTTCTTTCATTTATCTTTTGGAAATAACAACTATTACTAAGTTATTCAGCAGCTTGCGCTGCCTATTTATAAGCAATACCATTGACCACATATTTCTATGTTGTTTAATATTACTCGTCTTGTTATTCACAATTACATACAGCACTCATCAGACTGGCAGAGTTTTTTATGTTTTCAAATATTATATAAGCATCATCACTAACACTTTATATATATTCCATAGAACTTCTCAATCCTATAGTAAGGTTATCTCTACAACCTATAATCAAATTACTTTACATCACTGCAGGTATTTGATTACAATATAAGTATAGGATATGGGAATGGAAATGTCAAGGGAAAAGTGGAAAAAATTTATCTCCTCTTAAATTAGTAATTTCAAGAGGTCATATAATTTATCTATAAAATATTTTAAATTTATTTTAAAAAATTTAAGTCTTTTTTACATTCTAATTTAAAATATTTTCAGAATTTTTTAATTATTTTTTTAAAAATGTTTTGAATTAATGCAGTGCTCAATAAAATTCTCATAATACATATTCAGAAGCATTTTTTAAATAATTTAAAATTTTTCCTTGCCCATTATGAAATGTAAAAATCAAATGTCAAGGAAAAAAGTTAAAAAAAGATATTGTTTTGTTATATATCGTATAATATAGTCATAATAATATTGCAGCAAAGCAAATGCCTAAAGGTATTATTTTGACTTTATCGGTTTATATACGATAACTTTAACTATGCTAGGCTATTCTGAGAACTGCGGATTATCAATTAAAAGCACGCCTTCCTTTTCGCTTAAAAGTGAGAAAATCTTATTTGTCTCCTCTTTTGTGCAAGCATATAATATTTTTATGTCACTAAATTTATTCTTAAAATCCATTGTGCATATTATTGATTTTATTTCCATTTCATCTTTATCACTGCCAATAAATATGTCTATTTGGTCCTCTTCATCCCAGTCATTTTCCAAGTGTCCGAAATCAACTGGGCAAACTATATTTAGATAGTCACTAAATTCTCCCTGCTTTGTATCAATTACTATTTTTGATTTATTAAACATAAGCAATAGATAATTCCAAAAGTTGCTCTTATATTCGCTTTGAGTTTTGGAATAGTATATGTAATATGATTTTTTATTGTTGATTATGGTAGGATCCATATCTGCATCAACTATGTCAAAACCAAGTTTTTCTGGAATTGTTCTGCTTGATTTATTCTCGGCGAATGCTATTATATACAATGTATCAAAATTAAGCTTCGTAAAACAAAATTCTTCTATTTTTTTACAAACCCTTGTCATTATGCCTTTACCATTATAATCCTTTGAAAGCCAGTAAGCTATCTCTGCCTCTACAGATATTTTTTTATTATAATTCATTAAAGCTATAACGCCTACAAGTTTGCCTTTGTAATATATACCAAGGTCACACCCCTTTCTTTTTCTATTTTTACTGTAGGATCTCTTTATAAAAGTTTTAGTTGTTTCAATGGAAACATTAGACGCCCATTCAAACCAGGGCAATAAAAAGTCAATATTTTTCTCTGTTAGTTTAATTAATTCCTCCGCATCATCATTACTTAATTGTTTTAATATAATTTCATTGTCTACTACAATACACCCATCAACTAGCACAAAAGCACCGGTTATTACTAAAATAATAAGTTTATATTTAAAAATAATACAATTTTAAATCATGAAAAAAATTTAAATATAAACAATTTAAATTTATAATAACCTTAAATAATTTTCAAGCTTTTTATCTGCAATTTTTAATTTGTTTTAATTGGAATAAGATATTAATATATCTTTGATATTTTAAAAAAGGCTAAATTATTATTAGCCTTTTTTATTTCTAATAAATAAATCAATATTAGAATTGAGAAGTATATTTTAAACCAAACTTATATTCAGTTGGGTCTTTATATTTTTGAGGAGCATCTTTTGGACCTTCTAAATCACTAAGAGCCATTCCAAAATATAAACCAATGTAATTGTTGTCGGTTAATGCAAAATTACCATCTAAATTAAATCCATATTCATTATATGAATCCCATTTTTCAGTAACAACTGAACCAGTTTTTTCTTTAATATCATCATTCATATTGAAGAATAGGTCTAAACCAACTGTAAATCTTTCAGTGAATATGAATTCATTTTCTAATTTAACAGTGAAAGCAAATCCTCTTTCTAATTTGTCTTTATTTGCACCTTTGCCGCTTTCGTAGTCATTGATATATTTTCCACCAATTGAGAAACCAAGGTTGTACATATCAAGGTCTAAACCATATCTAACAGCTAATTCAACATATACTTGGTCGTAAGGAAGCACTGGAGCTTCTTCTTGTCCAACATTGAAAATAATATCCAATTTGTTAGCATCAATATCAAGAACTCTACCTGTTACACCAAAATAATAATCTGTAAATTTAGCTGATTCATCTTCATCTCTTATTTTTCTAGCAAAATCAAAATCAAATCCATAATTTAATGCTAATTTATCCATTAATCCAAACTTTCCTTCAGCAACAATATTCCATGATTCTTCTAATTCTTTTTTAGCACCATCTGGTTTTTTATCAAATTCTGAAGTTGTGTAGCCAAGATTCAAAGTTGATAAAATTTTTCCTGCTTCTGGTAAATATATTGGACTAGTGATTGGTGCAGCGTTAGCTGTTCCATACAAAGCTCCTAAAATTAGAGCAGTAGATAAAACTTTTTTCATAGTTTTCCTTATTATTTTTAATAATATATTTAATGTTTTTAATTATAAAAACAATTACACTATAAGTTGTATTTTTTTTAAAGTCAAGAAAAAATTTATTTTAAACGAGATTATGTATAATATAGTTTGGTTTAACATAATACTTTAATTATATAATTTTTTTATCGCATATTTGAAATTTTTTTGATAACACTTTAGGTAGATTTCCATAAAATGGCTATATATAAGCTTTTGATTAGTTTTTTTTGTATTACGTAATTTTAATATAATATAATATTTTAACTATAATTTTTTAGACATACAACTATAAAATGATTGCACCATTAATACGGTATTTAACCGTTATTTTTGGCGATAATTTTGCAATTAAAAATATTTAAAATTAGTTTAAATCGTTAGAGTATATTATTATTTCGTTTTTTTTGGCATACCCTGTGTTTTTTCTTATTTCTTCATCAAGCAAATCGCTATCAAGATTATTTCCCTGAAGTTTTTCTATTTTGTTTTTAATGCCTGCTATTTCTTTTTCTATTTTTTCTGAATCTATATTTTTCTGGTTTATTATGTTCTGCTTATTTATATAATTTTTAAAACCATAATTGCCGTTATATAAATGATAGAATACATATAGAATACATGATATTATAAACAGTACGCCCATTAATTTGCTGGTAGGAAATTCTATTTTGTTAATTTCTTCATCTATATTATAGTCGCTCATATTATTTTAAAAATTTTGCAATATTATTAAATAATAAAATTTTTAATATTCAATTAAAATTATTTTAATTTTTTACTATTATACAATCAACTTTATTTTTATTTGTCAATTTTATATATTCTTTACAAAAATCAGCGGCTGACTCTTTGTCTATAAAATTGCCAACCTGCAATCTATATATTGTGCCAGCACTATTTAAATTAACTTTTTCTATATAGTAGTTCTTATCGCCAAATAGTTTGCTATACTTGCTATTTAAATCTTCCCAATATTCAACTAGTCCATCTTTGCTTTTTAGGGCTAATAGCTGAACTTTTATGCCTGGTTTTACATCCTTTTTTTCTTTTAAATTTTTTATTAATGATTCATTTCCAAGTTTTTTTAGGTCGTTAACATTTGTTGTTGGCTTTTTTTTGTTGCTATTTATTTTAATATTGGCCTTTGGCTTCTGAGCAGTCCTATTGGTATCAGCAGCTTTTGTAGCTGTTTTGGTTTTATATATTTCGTTTGATTTAATCTCTATTGACTTTTCTTCATGTGATAATTCGTCATCCTGGTTTATTTCGTTTATTTTTTGAGTTAATAAATCCTGTTCCAATAATATATTATCGTCAATATTTTCTTTTAAATTTATATTTTGTTTTGTTTTTTTGACTACAGGATTTGAGTCCATATCTTCGTTGTTGTCTATTACATCATATACGCTTACATCCAAATTATCAACAACTAGGCCGCCTTCTTTTTCTGGCAGTCTTTTTATGGCTTTTGTCTGGCTTTTTATCAACGGAACGTTATCAACGCTATCATAACTATCACTAGATAATATTTTTACTATTTTTACTAATATTAAAATAGTGAATATAATGGATAAAAGTATGAGAACAGCCTTTATTATCTTTTTAAAGCCGTACCTATTCTTTATATTCTGTAATTTAAATCCAAAATCTTCCATTAATTTATATATGAAGTAACATACTAATTTTAATATAATATCTCAAATATTAATATTCAATGCTTTTTTATGAATCTTCAGCAAAATTAAATTTTTTCTTGAAATAACTAAAATTATAAACTAAATTAATACTTATGGTTAAATTCACACAATAGTATGAAACATAACATGTTTTTTAAAGATAAAAAGGTAATAAAGCTTAAATATGTATTTTGGATACTTATTTTAGTTATTTTAGTATTTTTTTTCTTGGATAAAACTGCTACAAAATTCTTTATTAAAGAAGAGAGTAATAAAAAAATAGTAAATAAAGTAAAGAAGGAAAAAATGGCCGAAAAGAAAAATTTGGGCAATATGCCTGTTTGGGATTTGTCTGATTTATACGTTTCAATTAATGACGAAAATATAAATTCTGATATTAAAAAATTGGAAAAAATGGTTGAGGATTTTCAATCATACAAAGGTAATGTTGGAAAGCTGAATGGCAAACAATTATATCGGGCAATTATTGAATATGAGGATATTGAGGAACTAATGGCAAAATTAGGCAGCTATGCGTATTTAAAATATTCCGAAAATTTATCAATTGACGATAATGTTAAATTTAATCAAAGAATAACTGAAGAGTTGACAAATTTATCTTCTAATTTGGTATTTTTTATGCTTGAGCTCAATCAAATACCGGAAAGAAGATTAAATAATTTATATAGAGAATCAAAATCTTTGGCTGTTTATAAACCAATTATTGACGACAGCAGGGCGTTTAAACCTCATCAATTGAATGAGGATTTGGAAAAATTACTATTAGAGAAAAGCGTAAGCGGCAGGAACGCATGGTCTAGGCTGTTTGATGAAACTATGGACAATATGGTATTTGTCTATAACGGCAAGGAATACAACCAGTCTGAAATGCTTGAAATGATGAATGGAAAGGACGAAAAAGTTAGAAAGGAAACATCAAAGATATTTGGCGAAACACTCGCTAAAAACGGTAAATTATTTGCGTATATTACAAATACTTTAGCTAAGGACAAAGAAATTAACGATAGATGGAGAAACTTTAAAACTCCTATTTCTTCAAGGAATTTAAGCAATCTAATAGATGATGAAGTTGTTGAATCCTTAAAGGAGACTGTAAAGAAAAACTATCAGGATACTGCCCATAGATATTACGCTTGGAAGGCCAAACAACTAGGAAAAGAGAAGCTCCACTATTATGATAGAAATTCTCCATTGCCATTTGATGATGATAAAACCTATACATATGACCAGGCTAAGGATATAGTATTTAATGCCTATAATGATTTTTCTCCAACTATGGCTGGAATAGGTCAAGAATTTTTTGACAGGAGCTGGATAGATGTTCCAACAAGACAGGGAAAAAGGGGAGGGGCGTTTATGATGCCTACGACTACAAAGGTTCATCCATACATACTATTAAATTATCAAGGAAGAACTAGAGACGTTATGACATTAGCCCATGAATTAGGCCACGGGATACACCAAACTCTAGCTGATAAAAATGGTTTTCTAATGGCTCAAACTCCACTAACCTTAGCTGAGACTGCCTCTGTTTTTGGCGAACAACTGACATTTAGAAAATTATTAAATCAGGAAACTGATAATACTAAAAGAAAGGCTATTTTAGCCAATAAGATAGAGGACATGTTGAATACTGTTGTTAGACAAATAGCGTTCTTGGAGTTTGAGACTAGGGTTCACGATGAAAGAAAGAATGGTGAAATATCGCTTGAAAGATTAAATCAAATTTGGCTAGAGACTCAAAAAGAAAGCCTTGGCGCTGATAATTTTATTTTTGATGAGGAATATAAAAACTATTGGATGTATATACCACACTTCATCCACAGTCCTTTCTATGTATATTCATATGCCTTTGGTGATTGTTTGGTTAATTCCCTATATGGAATCTACCAAAATAATCCAGATGGTTTTGAGCAAAAATATATTGAGCTTTTAAGTGCTGGTGGTTCTAAAAGATATGATGAACTTTTAAAACCATTTGGTTTAAACCCTAAGGATCCTGATTTTTGGCAACAGGGACTAAATGTTTTAATAGAATTGATTGACGAGCTTGAAAGTCTTTAGTCTATAACATTTTTTATTTTAAAATACCGTTTTTTATAAAATGGTATTTTTTTATTATTTAAAAAATATCATAAAATAAATTAATCTTAAAAATATTAAAAAATGTAATATTTTTTTAATTTATCTATTGTAAATAAAAAATTGGTATTATATTTTAGTATTGAATAAATATATTTTTATTAAGGGATTTTTTTATGATTAAGTTATTTTCTATTATGTCTAAAGACATAGGAATAGATTTGGGAACTGCAAATACTGTTGTATGTTCTACTGATGTCGGTGTTATTTTGAATGAACCTTCAGTTGTTGCATTGCTTGATGAGGATGGAAGAAAAACGCCCTATGCCTTTGGTAAGGAAGCAAAAATGATGCTTGGTAGAACTCCGTCAAAAATAGAGGCGATTAGGCCTATGAAAGATGGTGTTATAGCTGACTTTAGAGTTGCTGGTGATATGATTAAATATTTTATACACTCTGTTAATTGTTCAAAATCGTGGTTTGGACCTTTGATAGTGGTATGCGTTCCTTCTGGTTCCACACCCGTTGAGAGAAAAGCAATTCAAGAAGCTGCAGAGTCGTCTGGCGCTAGGGAGGTATTTTTAATAGAAGAGCCTATGGCGTCTGCCATTGGTGCTAATCTTCCAGTGCTTGAACCTACTGGCTCTATTGTTGTTGATATTGGTGGTGGTACCTCCGAAATTGGCGTTTTGTCATTAGGCGGTATAGTGTATGGAAGGTCTTTGAGGGTTGCTGGAGATAAGCTTGACGAAGCTATTATTAGCTATATGAGAAAGAATTTCAATCTTCTAATTGGTGAAACTACTGCTGAAAAAATTAAAATGACTATAGGCGCTGCATGTCCTCCATTGGATGGTGGTGATGGCGCTGTTATGGAAGTTAGAGGAAGGGATTTGAATAATGGTGTTCCTAAAGAAATGGTTTTAACAGAAAAGCAGATTTCTGAAAGCGTATCAGAACCTGTTTCACAGATAGTGGAAGCCGTTAAGGTTGCTTTAGAGTGCGTTCCTCCTGAATTATCCTCTGATATAGTTGAAAGAGGTATAGTTTTAGCTGGTGGTGGAGCTCTATTAAAGAATTTGGACTATGTAATTTCAAAAACAACCGGTCTATCAGTTTTTGTTGCTGAAGACCCTCTGCTATGTGTTGTTAATGGAATTAGAAGGGTTTTATCTGATATGAAAACGTTCAGAGGTGTTCTATTTAAGCAAGGCTAATAATGGTAAAAAGAGATTCTTTATTTAAGGGTAGCTATAGTAATAGTTCTTTCCAAAATACAAAGCTAATTAGATATTATTTTTATGTTTTTTTTGGAAAGGTCTTTTACTTTATTTTGCTTATAATAAGCATAGTTACTATGAATATTAGTATCTCCAATAAAAGTTTTGATGGATTTGTTAGAGAGAAAGTTTTGATTGTATCAAAACCAGTTTTTATCATTGCCGAGCTCCCATTTAATCTTCTATTTGATTTTACTGATAGCATAAAAAATATATTGCTTACAAATATAATTAATAAAGATTTGACTGAACAGAATATTCATCTAAAGAAATTATATATAGAAAGCAGAGACATAAAGACTGAAAATGAAAATTTAAAAAAGCTATTGAATTTTAAGGGTGAGATAGAAAAAGATTATGACTATATTTCTTCAAGGGTGTATGCCAATCCTAAAACTGGGCTAAACAACTCTTTGATACTTAATATAGGCACTAACGATGGAGTTGTTGAAGGCAATCTAGTTCTTGGTGTTAATAGAAGCGTAGTTGGTAGAGTTATAAATGTTAGAGATGGCTATTCCGATGTGCTTTTATTAAACGATATTAATTCTAGGATACCAGCAAGAACTGCATCTACAAAGGAGAGGATAATATTGTCTGGAAACAATAGGGGATATTTGGAAATATCATATTTTAACTCAAAAAATCCAGATTTAATAGAGGGCGATTTTGTATATACATCTGGCGATTCTGACATAATACCTGATGGATTTTTTATAGGCAAAATCAAAAATGTTGCTGGTGAGTTCGTAGTTGAAATGAATGAAAATGTTAATACTTTGTTTAATGTAATGGTTATAATTACAAAAAACATTAATATTTAATCCTATTAATAATTCAATCAAACAATTTATTAAAACCAAAATAAAAAATAATTTAATTTGTAGTGTATAAAATCTAACTTATGCTTTAATTTTTCTAATACTCTTTTTATAAAGGACTTAAAAATCTTTGCATAGGCGTTTTATGTGTTGCAATTGAAATGCTAATTATCATAAAATAGCTCAAGTCCACTTTTTGGTGGACTTTATAAACTATACCATACTATTTGCTTAAATAGACTGTATTTGTGATCTGTTTTGCGATGTTCCTGTATTGCTTATAATTCTTTGTAAAAAAGTGTTTTTTTGATTTTCATGGCTGAGTCTGTGCTCTGTAATTGTTTTTGTAATATTTGAATTTGTTCGTTCTTGTTCGTGGGTTGTTGTTTGTTCTTGAATTTGGGCGACCGGTTTATCATGTAATGCAATTTGTTTGGCTGTCTGTTCCTCTATTGTTCTTTCTAAATCATTGCATAGACCTTTAATTACTGGCAATGTGAAAAATTTTCTTACTGGTCCCATATTTTTGGCTATGGCTTTAATTGTCCTGTTTAAATCTAAATGAATTTCATTTCCTTCTCTATTAACTGTTACTGGATTGTTTTTATCTTCAATTCTATCTTCGTCTATTTCATATTTTGGTTCTATTTCAATTTCTAGCTCTTTTGTTGGACATTCAATTTCTGTTAAATTTTCCAATTCTTTTCCATCTTTTTCTATGGTTAGACAATGTTCTGTGCCTGAAGTTTTTTCTTCACTTTTTAGTTCTACTTGTTTCTTTTTCAGAACCATCTCTATGTTTCCAACGCCCATTAAGTTATCGGTTCCAAAAATCCATCTGTCGTTTGTATTGTCATATTTTAAGTCTAGGTTTATTTCGCTGTTTGTTTTTGAACGATCTAATGTCCAGTGGTTTTCTTCAACTTTGTTAAATTCAAATTTTGCTTGATTTGTATTTGAACCCCTAACAAATGAAATTGATATTTGAAGCTGCTTCTGTTCTGTCTCGGCAACACTAAAAGCTATGTCTTGTCCATTATATGCTACCGTCCCTTGAAATAGTATATTCATAGAAAATAATACTTTTATTTTTTATGCATATATTATATAACGTATATTTTTATTTTTCAAGGACTATTTATAAGTTTTTTTCAAAAAATATTGTATTTTATTATTTTGTCAATTATAGGTTGCTTTTTAAAATATATGTTGGATACTATTCATATATTGTAATATATATGCTTAAAATGGCCTATAAAATAATAGAAGTTTTGGTAGATGAAAAATTTATAGAATCTATTGATAAAATTAGTAAAAAAAATGAGATAATTAGCACATGGAAAATAATTAATCAGAATAATTTTACTAAGTATTCAATGATTGTGGAGGAAAAGAATGTTGAGATAATTATTGATTTAATATCTAAAGCCCTTGGGTTTAATAAGGAGCTTGAAAATACAAATGAAGTTACCAACACTATGGTGCTAAGTCCGATAGATGGATTTTTGCCAAAGATTAAGAGTATCGAGGATAATCTTGAGAAAACAAAAAAGAAAAACTCCAAGGCGGTTGATAGAATTAGTACTGAAGAAATGTTTGATGATGTTTTAAACGCAAGCAAATTCAGTCAAAATTTTTTATTAAATGTTATTTTAGCCAGCATAGTCTGTTCTATTGGAATAATAAGGAAAGATACTAGTATTTTTATTGCTGCATCTGCTATTGCACCGTTTTTGGGTTCTATTATGGGATATTCTTTTTCTTTGTCTATTGGTGATAGCGATTTGATGAAAAATTCTGCTAAAACACTTTTATTTGGTATAGTTTTATCAATGCTGATTGGAACTCTTATAGGCTTTTTATGGAATTATCTCCCTGGTACATATAGTATTGATCTAACTCAAAATTTATTTCAAGAGATAAGAATTAATCACTATACATTTGTTTTAGCATTGGCATCTGGCGCATCAGCTGCTTTGGCGGTTACAGCTGGCACTCCAACGATGATGGCGTCATTTATGCTTTCTGTGTCAATGCTGCCTAATATAACAATATCAGGAATAACATTGGGCAATGGTTTTTATAAATTTTTTATTTCTTCAATTTTGCTTCTGGCTATAAATTTGATTTGTATAATATTTGCATCTCAGTTGATTTTTGCTTTTAAAAAAATTAGGCCAAAAACTAAGGAGGCCATTGAGAATTCAAGGGATAATAATGTTGTTAATATAGTTTACTGCCTGTTTATTCTTATAATTTTAATAGTTTTGAGAATATTGATTAGGAACACTTAATATTTATATTGATTTTTTTAAAAAATGTATTATCTTGATGTTGGGCATATATAAAATAATATATATGTACAGAATGAATAATTTTATATAAGAGATATATAGCTATGAAGCAAGAATTAGTTGATAGATTAATACCTGGAAATATACCGAGTATAGAAGAAATTGAAAAGAAATATCCTCCAAGGTCTAAAGGCACTGTAGTAACAAGGATTGCACCAAGTCCTACTGGATATATGCATATTGGAACTGTTTGGACTGCCATGACAGCTGAGAGAATAGCCCACCAGAATGGTGGCGTGTTTATGCTAAGGATTGAAGATACCGATAGAAAAAGAGAGGTTGAAGGAGCATTGGATGCAATTTTGAAAGCTCTTGACTACATGGGCTTGAATAATGATGAAGGTCTGAGACTTGATGGAAAAGAATATGGAAACTATGGACCATATACCCAAAGTAAAAGGGAAAACATATACAAGGCATATGTTAAGGAGTTTCTAAAGAGGGATATCGCATATCCTAGCTTTATGACTCCAGAAGAGCTTGAAAAAATGAGAGAAGAACAAACTAAGCTTAAAATAAGAACTGGAATGTATGGACTATGGGCTAGGGATAGAAATCTTACAGAAGAACAGATTATTGACAATTTGAATGCTGGAAAGCCATATGTTATAAACTTCAAATCACCAGGCAACTTTAATAACAGGATAACGCTTGAGGATGCCATAAAGGGTAAAAAAATGTTGCCGGAAAATGATCTAGATATAGTTATATTAAAATCTGATGGATTGCCAACGTATCATTTTGCACACCTTATAGATGACCATTTGATGGGTACAACCCATGTTGGAAGAACTGACGAATGGTTTATTTCAACACCTCTGCATATACAATTGTTTGAAGCCATGGGGTGGACGCCGCCTATATACATACAACCTGCGCCTATTCAAAAATTGGACAATGGAGCTAAGAGAAAACTGAGCAAAAGGAAAGATCCTGAAGCGAATTTTCAGTATTTTATAGAGACTGGCTATCCTAGAGAGGTTATAACCGACTATCTTATGAATCTTTTAAATTCAAACTATGAAGATTGGAGAAAAGCTAATCCAAAGGCTGATTGGAAAGAATTCAAGTTTGATATTAAAAAACTTGGCGTAAGCGGCGCATTATTTGATTTTAAAAAATTAGACAGTATTACTAAGGACTTCATGGCAAGCCTTTCTGCTGAGGAATTATATAAT
>CALXSC010000093.1 GCA_944391025.1 uncultured Rickettsiales bacterium | reverse complement strand
ACATTTAATCTATATAATTATATTAATCTTTCCATAAGATTCCAATTTTTACATCAAAATCCTAAAAAATCTCAAAAATATTTGACTACGAGCTGTATAAGCATACTATCTCTGTCAAAATTTTTGAAGATTTTTCGTCTTTTTTGTAAAAATTGTTTCTTATGGAAAAATTCTGTTGGAAACAGGTCTGATGATAATATTTGTAAAACCGAGAAAAACTCGTCTGAAAAACCTGATAATATTGCCGAAAATAAACACAAGAATATAAAAAATTCAGAGGAATTAAAAGAAATTTTAAACAAAATTAGGGATGCAGGAAAGATTTACTTTAATATATTTACAGAAAAGCCTGATTATAGGTCAAATATTTTATCAATTACATTTTCTGGAAATGATAACGAAATATATTTTATTAAAATATCAGAAAACTCCAATGACCTATTTTCTTCCGGAAACAATGATTTTATATTTAGCGACTGTATTAAATATTTTAAGGAGATATTTGAAGATAATTCAGTTTTAAAAATAGGTTATAATATAAAAAAACAAATTAAAATACTGTATAATTATAACATTAAACTTAATTCATTTGAGGATATAGAAGTTATGAACTATATCTTAAATGACGGTCTATATGACAGCCTTATGTCTACAATTTTTGAACATAATCTAAGGGGTGACGGTGATTGGTATCTTAAGGATGAGTATAAACAATTATCAATTGAAGAAAAGATTGAAATTATAAGAAATATTGAAAAAGACAAAAAGATTGACAATTTAAATGACAAACTATTTGAAATATCATGCTTTATTATTGAGGGCATGAAACATATCTATGCCATTCTTAAGTCCGGACTATCAAAGGAAAAGCTAACATCTATATATGAAACCATAGAAAGACCAATGACAGCTATTCTTGCTGGTATGGAAATTGCTGGAATAAAAGTTGATGTAAAAAGGCTGCATAATTTATCAGCAGAGTTTGAAAAACATATTGAGGACTTATCTAGGGAGATATATAGCATAGCTGGTGAAGAGTTCAACATAGCATCTCCTAAACAGCTTTCTGAAATTCTATTTGAAAAAATGAAGCTAAACCCAATTAAAAAAGCCTCAAAGAGTGGAAATTATTCAACCGGTGTTGAGGTGCTTGAAGAGCTGGCATCCCAAGGCTGCGAGATTTGTGAAAAAATATTAATGTGGAGACACTATAGCAAATTAAAAAACACTTATACCGACGTTTTACCAACAATGATTGACAGGGAAAGCAGAATTCACACAACCTACTCAAATACCTATGTTATAAGCGGCAGACTGAGTTCATCAAATCCAAATCTACAGAATATACCAATAAGAACTGAAGCTGGCTCTAAAATAAGATCCGCCTTCGTTGCTAGGGAAGGCTGTAAATTAATATCAGCAGATTATAAACAGGCAGAATTAAGAATAATGGCCAACTATCAGGACGTAAAAAAGTTAAAAGAATTTTTTTTAGCTGGAAAGGATATTCATACCACAACAGCCAGCAAGGTTTTTAAAGTTCCCGAACCTGACGTTACATCTGCCATGAGATCTGTTGCAAAAGCTATAAACTTTAGCATAATTTATGGGACAAGCGCCTATGGATTAGCCAAAAGAACAAACTCAAGCAATGTTGAGGCTAAAGAATATTTGGACAATTATTTTGAAACCTATCCTGAAATAAAGCAATACATACAGAATACAAAGGAATTTGTATCAAAGAACAACTATGTAACAACCATGTTTGGCAGAAAAATAAATATTGACATGGCAGGATCAAAACCAATAGTCAGAAGCATGCTAGAAAGACTGGCCATTAACGCCCCAATACAAGGTACCGCATCAGATATTATAAAAAAAGCGATGATTGCCCTAAACAAGGAGCTTGAGGGTTTTAAATCAAAAATGATTTTACAAATTCACGACGAACTAGTTTTAGAATGTCCAATTGAAGAAATTGAAGAAGTATCTAAAATATTAAGGAAAGTAATGGAAAACGTCATTGATTTAGATGTTAAAATGGAAGTTGACGTAGGCGTAGGAGATAACTTGGAGGAAATGTAAATTAATTTATTAGGGTATTAATTATGTTTGACAATTTTAAAGATCGTTTATTTTTAAGAAAAATTGGAAGAAAATTTAGAAGACCATTAAGAAAGATGTATTCTAGAAAAATCACAAAATACAATTTAAAAATGGTCAAACTAATCTATAAAAATCTAGCCAGACGATACGGCATGAGCGTAAAGCAGGTATACAACTGCCTACCCTTAACCGTAAAAATTGACAAGGACATGGAAATGGCCTACGGACTATGCGAAGCCGCACCAGTAACCATAAAGCCTTTATTCGGCAAAGCAAAAAAAGTCAGAAGGGCAACAATATATCTTAATGGCACAGACGTAACCACCACCACATTCATACACGAGTTTGGACACTACCTAAGATTTTTAATCGCCCAGATTGCCATGCACAGAAACAAAAAGGCACTTGAAGATTTCAAAAACGTCGCAGACCTAGTAAGGAGCCGTTCGCAGGCCGCCATGAAAAAGAACGACAATTTCTTCACCAGAGGACATTTTACCGAAGAGGAAGAGGAAAATTTTGCAAAGAGTTGGGAACAATACCTAAAAGATGGAATTGCTCCAGACAAAAAACACAAAAAACTTTTCAACGACTTCAGAAAATTCATTTTTGACGACATGCACAGACGAAGTGAAAAAAAGAAATATGAATTCTACGAAGACCTAGAGGTTAAGGTTACTCCAGAAAGGCGAAACTTCTTTGACCAGCTCATCATAGGAAAAAGATTAAGGAAAGAAAGCTGGATTATAAAGATATTAGAGATATATATTTATATTGCGGTTTTGCTTATTGTTGGTAGATTGATTGGTAGGTATGTTTTGGGGATGTAGTTAAATTTGTATTTAAAAAAAAATGATAGTGAATAAAAAACCCAATCAATTGGATTGATTGGGTTAATAAAATTAGGCAAGCAAGCCACTATTTACTTTTTTGGTATCTAAAGCTATTTCTTTGTAATCTCCAGAATTTGAAGCTGTTAAATCAGAAAAATTACATATTTTAGCCATTATTGATGAAGTTGCTTCAATTTTTTCAATTGAATTACTACTTTTTATTGTGTTTGTAATATTATTAAACTTGTTCTTATCATTAAGTATTTCAACTCTTTTTAATTTTTCGTTATTCAATTGAATTTTCATAAAATTAAATAAACCCATCGTTTGAATTGATTCCATCATTTCAATTCCAGAAAAAGTATCTTTAAATTCAAGTTTAATGGTAGCAGCTTCTGGTTTAGTAAATGTTAGTTCAAATAACTTGCTATCTTTATCTATTGTCATATCAATTGGGAAAATTGATGGATTGTTTGGTAATCTAATAGCCTCTGGAACACTTTTCATTTCAGTCTTGATTAAATTTTTTACTGCTTTTTTATCTGTTTCTTTGGTATTTCCATTCAAATAATTTTCTACTGAACCAAGTTCTGTTATTTCTTTATTCATAATTTTTTGAGCAATAACTGAAGCTCTTGCTTTAGAAATTTTTTCTTTTAAGAATTCAGATTTATTTTTTTCGTCAAGATCGGCTGGAAATTTAGTTGGAATTTCACTATAAATAGTATATTTTGCTACATTTTCATTAAATGAAGCTCCTGGCTTTAAAGCAGCTTTTTTATTGGCCTCAATTTTTTTCACTGTTTCTGCTTTAATTGATGCTATTAATTCTAACTTAGCAACCTCTTGGTTACCATCTTGTTCAGTTTCACCTTGAAATTTTTTTAAATCAACCTTAGTTTCGTTATATCCAGTAAGCAAGTTCATATAATCATCAGTTAAATCTTTCAGTTCATAGTCTCTTCTAGGTTGTATTTTTTGTCCTTCATCTGCGCTTTCATTGTATTTATATTTTAATAATATAGTGTTAAGTGGCGGCAGTACAGTAGAACTTGGATCTTTTTTTAATACTACAGGATTTCTTTTATCTGGCATTCCTATATTTATGTCTCTTATAGGAACAAGCTCTTTTAATGTAGTAGTTAAGTTTGTATTTTGTTGAAGTGTAATTTCTGTAAAATTTTCGTGTGATTCTGACGAAAATAAAATTTTTGGACTTCTGTTGCCACTGTTATCTACAAAAATCTTAACACCATCCTTTCCTTCAATTGCCTTTAAAAATTCAGTTAATTCTTTTTTTTCTTTAGCTGTTAATTTAGCTGTTTCATCAATAAATGAAGCAACATCACCTCCGCCTTCAAACTTAATTTTTGCTAATATAGCATTAATAGTATCAACCTTATCTTTTATTTTTTGTGGTATATCAAGTCCATTTTGAAAAAAATCATCAAAGCCTGCTAGTTCTGGATCTGGTTTTAATTCATCTATAGCTTCATTTATTGATTTTATAAAATCACCATCAAAAAGTCCTTCAAAACTTTTATCTGTTTCTATTTCATTGCGGTTATCAGGAGTTTCAATGTACTTATAAAACTGCATTAATAATTTTTTAAATGGATCACCTTCTGACTCTATAGCCGTCGCTTCTATTTCGTTTAATTTACCTTTTGATATTCTATTTAAATAATTTTTTAAAATTTCTAAGTATCCAGCACTTCCTTCAATTTGATATGTCGTAATTTTCTTTATTTATTATTAAATATGACTTAATTATATACGAAATTATTAAAATCTCAAGATTATTTTATATTATTGGGTGTGGTTTTTATTTGTGATAATATAATATGCGGATAGCATTTGATTAATTTTTAGTTAATGCTTTGTTTTTGGCGTTGATATAAAATTAATTATTTTTTACGTTTATTGTGGGCTGATTTTTGCAATATGCTATATTTTGTTGAGCGTGGCTTATGTGGGAGGGGGCGGGGCGGCCGCGGGACTTTTTTCTGTTGAGTGGCGGTGCGGCTAGGCAGGGGAGGGTGGAGTTGTGGGGGGTGGTTGGTTTGATGTGGGGTGGTGTAGGAATAAAGTCTGAAGGCC
>CALXSC010000092.1 GCA_944391025.1 uncultured Rickettsiales bacterium | reverse complement strand
ATGCCCAAAATGAAAACAAACAGTTCTTGTAAAAAGAGATTTGAAGTAACAGGAACAGGAAAGATTAAGTTCAAAAATGCTAATAAAAGGCACTGTATGGTTAAGAGAAGTAAGAGACAAATCAGAAACAATAGAAAGCCTGATTATATGTTTGCAGGAGATGCTGATTTTGTATTTACTAATTTTATTCCATATGGACTTTAATAGTTGAAAGTTGAGAGTTAAAAGTTGAGAGTTAAAAGTTGAGAGTTGAAAGTTAAAAAATAAGAGCTAAAAAATAGAAATAAAAATTAGAAACTTTAAGAATTTAAGACTTTAAGACTTTAAAAACCTAAGACTTAAAAAAATAAAATTTTAAATAAATTAAAAGTAAAAAAAATAATAAAGGTAATAAAGGTAAATTAAAATGACAAGATCAACAAATAGAGTAGCTTCAAGAAATAGAAGAAAAAGAGTTCTAGACAGAGCCAAAGGTTTCAGAGGAAGATCAAAGAACTGTTTCTCAATTGCAATAGAAAGAGTTGAAAAAGCTCTGCAATATGCCACAAGAGACAGAAAGAACAGAAAAAGAGACTTCAGAGCCCTATGGATTCAAAGAATCAATGCTGCAACTAGACAATATGGTATAATCTATTCAGCATTCATAAACGGACTTAAGAAACTCAACATCGCCATTGACAGAAAAATGCTATCAGAAATGGCAATCAGAGAACCAAAGGCTTTTGAGAATTTGGTGAATGAGGTGAAGAAAAACGCTTAATATAATTGATATTTATAATATCTTTAGATAGTTTTATACTTTATAAAAATAGATGGCTATTAATATATGTCATCTTTTTTATATTTTAATTCCATAAGCAGATTTAAAATTTTTAAAATATCATTTTTCCTTTTATTAAATATTTCCTTTGTTGGAAATATTTTTTCTTCAAGGTGTTTTATTATATCAGTATTATCCCTTTCGCTGACAGCTATTAAATCACAGCAAATTTCGCATATATCCAAATCGCTGAATTCAGTATTGTTTATTCTGTGGAATATATCATGGTGTGATTGTGTTTCATAGTGTTCGTTTGAGCATCTATAAAGCTCTTCTTTGTCTATTTCAATGTTTGGAATACCATTTTTTTCATTATATTTGTATTCTTCTATTCTTAGATATCTTGGAGCCGCACTATCAGAAAATTTATCTAAATCGTGTTGCATTCCCCTTCTTAAAATCTCAAAATCTTTTATTTTAAAAGGGAGTTTATCCAGATTTTTTTCCAATAAAATCATATTATCTTGAACTTTTCTTAAATGTTCAATTTGCCTATCAATAAATCTCGCTTTTATGTCCATTTTTATAATTTTTATCTTTGTTTTTATTCTAAAATATAAAAAATAAATAGCCACAAATTAATGCGGCTATTTTAATTTTAAAATTTAATCTAATTATTTCAAAGTTAGAAGCGCTAATTTTTCATCAAATGCTTCTGCTATTGTTCCAAGAAGTGATAAAATGCCCTGTGAAAATTTACCATCAGCCATAATTTTTTCAATATGTGCATTAATATCCTGTGCGCCTTTTACTAAATCGGAATTTATAAATTTAATTTCCAAAACACCTGCTGTTAAGTCTTTTTTCTTATTATTTGCCATAAAATATTCTTCTGCGATATTGTCAACCAAATCGTCAATTCCTTCTTGAAGTCTGTCAAAAAGAAGGTGCTTTGCATAACTATCAGTGCCCCAATGGTTTAATTTGCATGAATATTTGTAAGCTATTAGTCTTTGTATTAATTCTAACATAGGTTTTTTCCCTTATTATTAATAATTGCCCCCTGTCATTTAATCTAATATTGCACCACTTTATTGAATAAGTCAATAAAAATTTCAACTTTTAATTGTTATTAAAATTAAAGTTGCAGCTTATATGCTGCTTTTTATTGAATTGTTTTTTAGAAAGCGTATTGTTTCATTGAACTAATTCATTTCATTAAGTTCCCACCTTGATCTTATCATTAGGGTGCTGCTTTTTGTATAAAGTCCGCGTTGAAATTTCTCTAGTCCGGCCCATGCTATCATTACACCGTTGTCTGTGCATAGTTTAAGCGGCGGCGTTACTATTTCATAGCCGTATTTTCCACAAAAATCTGCCATATTGTTTTTGATATATTGATTCGCCGAAACTCCGCCTGCAAAAATTAGTTTGTTAAGGATTATTCCTCTGTCCTTAAGGTGTTTTACTGTGTTCTTAAATCTGTCTTTCAATATGTCAACAATTGTTTTTTGAAAGCTGGCTGAGATGTCCTTTATATCCTGTTCATTTAGTCTTGTATGGCTTAATTCGTAGTTGTAATCTTCGCCGGTAAGCTTCTCAATCTCCCTTCGCACTGCTGTTTTTAAACCTGAAAATGAGAAATTAAGATTGTTTTCTTTGCTTCTTCCTTTCCCAACTGCGTCAATTAGCGGTTTAACGAATTTAAAACGGTTTTCATCCCCTTCCTTGGCCAATTTTTCAATTTTTGGCCCTCCTGGATACTCTAGTCCTAACATTTGTGCAACTTTGTCAAAGCATTCACCAAGACTATCATCTATTGTGTCACCAATTTTTTCATAGTCCCCAACATCCTTTGCCAATAGTATCTGTGAATGTCCGCCGGATATTAGAAATATTAGAAATGGAAATTCTAAGTTGTTTGTTAATCTTGATGTTAAAATATGTCCTTCAAGGTGGTTTACATCTATGAATGGTTTTTTAAATACGCTTGCGAGTGTCTGAGCCGTTATTGCTCCAACTATCAGACCACCCATAAGTCCTGGTCCGCAGGTTGCAGAAATTGCGTCTAATTCTTCAAATTTTAGGTTTGCATCTTTAAGCGCTTTTAGTATAATTTTTTCTATTACATCAAGGTGGTTGCGCGAAGCTATTTCCGGTATTACTCCGCCAAATTCTTTATGTATGTCAATTTGTGATACTACGACATTTGATAGTATTTCCCTATTTTCATTAACTATTGCGACTGCAGTTTCGTCGCAGCTGCTTTCAATTCCTAAAACTTTCATAGAATAATTTATAAACCTAATAACCTAAATATAAATTTATATTTTTTTATTACAAGGTTTTAAAGGTTGTATTTTTGACATATTTTTGGCAATATTACTCCAAATTGTTTTGCATCTAATAAGTTTTTTGGAAAGTTAAAAAATATGAAGCAATCTTTATCGCTTCATATTATATCTTTATGACTTGAAAATAAAAGCCTAAATAATGATTATATATTATAAAAAATAGTTATTTTTTAACTAAATATTTAACAATATCTAAAATACATAAAACTTTTTAAATTTGATATAAATAGATAATTATTTTAAATCAATACTATAAAGTTTTTGTATTTTTTAAAAACTCTATTTGAATTTTTTCAAAATCCTCAAGACTTTTTATATCAATCCATTCATTGTTGGAGTGCAACCCTTTGCCAGTTGGTCCATGCGGGATAATCGTAGTGTTTTTATCTACGAAATATCTGGAATCAGTAGCCCAATTCTTATGTTCATAGGAAACTGGTCTATTTAGAACTTTTTCAACAATGGCCCTATAGGATTTTAGATATTTATTATCCTGCTCTGTGAATACCATTTTGCCGCCGGGCAGCATTTCAATTTCTATGTCGCCAACTATGCAATCCTTTAGAATTTTTAATATTTCTTCGTCGCTATAGGCTTCTGTGGTTCTAAAATCTAGTTGTGCTTCTGCTTCCGGGCAGATTGTATTTATTGCATCTCCTCCTTTGATAATGCCGGCATGAACTGTTGGTACCCATTCGTCATTTGCAGGGTTATTCTTTGAAATATATGGAAAATATTGTCGTAGGTTAATTAGGGTTTGCATAAGATTTTCATTGGCGTCAATGCCTAGCCATGGGAGGGCTCCATGTGCGCTTAAGCCTTTGGAAATAAGCTTGCAACGGAATACGCCTTTTAGTTTTTGAGTTATTAGGTCAATTTCGTTTCCATTATCAAAGTCTAAAATTATTCTACTCTTCAACTTCAAATTCTCTGCCCAGTATTTTGCACCATATTTTCCGCCGCTTTCTTCATCGCCCACGATTAAAATACCAAATTTATAGTCCTGAATATTATTATCAAGTACATATTCCAGCATCTTCATTGATACGGCTACCTGCGATTTCATATCTATAGTGCCGCGCCCATACATTTTTCCATCTTTTATTATGGGATTAAACATTTTCATATCTTCAACTGGTATTACATCAATATGTCCTATGCTTAATATATCAAAGTCCAATCCTTCACAGTTTGCCAAAAGAATTGAAGGTTTATTATTTTGGATTACTTCTTTAGAATATAAATTTTTATATTTTGAAAAGTAATTTTTACAATAATTTATACAATTTTTCAACTCTACGTCGTTATTTATTTCTGATGGAATTCTAATTAAATTCTGTGCCAATTCTACTATCTGCATTTTAACTCCATATTTATTTAACTTGCTCAAAGTCATTTCTATGTCCAAATCTTTCCACAAAACTTTGTTTTTGTAAAGGTAAAAGTTTTTCTGGAGAAAATTCTGCAACAACTGGATTTCCTTTATCAAATAGAACTATTTGATTTGGTTTTAAAACAGCTTCAAGATCCTGTGGAGAAGATTTCCGTATATGTGGAACTAAATCTGAATATGATATTGGCCTTGCTGGTGCATCTGATATTGAACTCTGAAACTCTTGAATCTTTTTCTGATTTAATAATCCAATTACGTAGAATACGGGTATGCTGACCATATCGCCCTTTACATTTACAAAAGACACCATTTTATGGGAGCAGGCAAATGATTTTCCGATTTTGCTAATTGATTTGTAGCTTGCTGGATTTTCAACATGAATTTCCGCAACTGAAAAATCACAGCCAAGTTGTTCTTTTGCTATATGCTCCGCCTGTTCCATCATATGGTTTCCAAGCCCTCTACGCTCTGGATTTAGATCGCTCATATAGCAGGATATATAGCAGCCCTTGCCACTTAATAGATTTTTCTTGAGATTTTCATGTATTAATGGAGAGCCATTTTCCGAATCTAGATGCGATAATAGTTCTTCATTTTTAACTGGAGAAATCGCAACTATGCCAATTAAATTTCCTAGCGGATCGTATGAACCGTATAATTCTCCGGCAGCCAATAGCTTTTTGAAGTCATCTATTTCACGTTTTCTAATAAAATCAAATCCGCTTTTCATTTCCTCCATTCTTTCAAACATCTTCTCCTGTAGTTCAACACATTCGCCTAGTTGCGAAATACTTAATTTTACCAATGGTGATGGGGCTGACAGGTCAATCTTTACTGGACTTTTAACCTGTAAAGGTTTTTGTCTAAAAATAATTGAATGCGGATGGTGGATGCTTGACGATATGTCAAATAAGTCTCCGTCTCTAAATTTTACTAATTTTTCCTCTTCTGATTCTTTAATTGCTCTTGGAGCAGCCAAAGCTGAAACTATACCTTTTGATAATGATGAAAATGGGGCAACTCTGCCTGATTGTTTAAAAACTGATTGTAACATTTTAATACCTTTTATCTTTATTTTTTAAATTGAAATTTACTGAATTTAATAAAATAGATTAACTTTACTAAATTATACAATTATATAAACATGGTTTTTAAATCACGAATATATAATTTTGCAATTATATATATTATTTTCTCCCTAAAGGAGAGGTGACAAAAGTTGATTGAATAAAATATTTTGATTTTATAAGATAAATATCGTTCTTCAACGATAAAATTAATCTAATAATATTTTCAAAATATTCCATTCTATAAATAAAATAAAAAACACTTCATTTTATTATAAAAGCTTTTTTTTAATTTGCAACAAAAATATTTCAGTTTTAAGTTTCTAAAAAAATAATTGATTATTATATTTTGTCGTGTATCGTAATTATCAAGGAATTTATTTTGAAATGGAGCTTAGAATATGGTATATAAATTATTAAATTTTATCCTTGTTTATATACTAAGTATAATAAATTTTGTAATTATTTTGTCGCCACTTTTGCTGTTTGTGGTTCCGATAATGATATCCCAAAGCAAATATATTAAATCAGATTCAACGCTAACGGTTGTATTGATGATGTTTTTTGTTATAAGTGTTGTTATGATAATTATAATGCTTTTTGATTTTTTATTTGGATTTTCTTCAAAGCATTTCCTCAAAGACACAAAAGAATATACTAAACTAAAGGATTATGATATATTGGAGGGCGTATTTGAAGATATAAAATTACAATTCAACAAACATAATGTTAAATTGCTTATTTCAAGCTCTGATGACGCCAATGCTTTTGCGGTTGGCAATATGGGAAAACAATATATAGTTCTGACTAAGGGGCTCATAACTACATATCTAATGCAAATGAAGGGCAAGGAATATTTTTTAAATTCAATGAAATGTATAATGGGCCATGAAATGTCGCATCTTATTAATAAGGATTACTTGCCGGCTTTGCTTTTGCAGATAAATGAAGATGCTACAGGGTTTGTCTCTAAGATAATTTTTATGTTTTTTAATATTTTTATAAATATTTTGCAGTATGTCCCATTTGTTGGAACGATAGCGGCCAGTATAATTAAAAACCTATACAATTTTTTAGATTTTTTGATTTCGTTTTTCTATAAATATGTAATACTTTCTATCTATAAATTTATTCAACTAAAGATCAGCAGAGAAAGGGAGTATAGGTGCGATATCCAATCTGCCCAGGCAAGTGGCGGAAAACTTATGGCTACAGCACTATCGGCTCTTGGTGAAAATGGATATATGACAATATTTTCAGCGCATCCAAAAACAGTTTCTAGAATACAAAAAGTTAGCAATATTGAAAAAATATATACCGTTATAAAACCCCAGAGAGGAAATAGCATTATAAATTTTTTATCTATTGCTTTTATATTATTTCTACCGCTTCTAATTTATAAATATATGGATATAAAAGGTTTAGTTGAAAACTATAACGATATTGTTTTGCACATTAAGATGTCCATAATGTTTTTAAAGATAAAAATTACTTCATATTTTTAGGTATTTGATTTGAAAAAGTTATTTGGTATTATATTATTTTTTATTTTTGTTTCATTTGATTGTTTTGCAAATGAAAGGATATTAAACTATGATGTAGTATTGGATGTTCAAAAAGATTCATCTATTATAGTTACGGAAAAAATAACTATAAATGTTGAAGGCGATAAGGTTAAAAGAGGTATAATAAGAAGCCTCCCAACTAGCGACGGCATTAAATATAGTCTAATTTCAGTTAATAGAAATGGAGGATATGAACCATCATTTATAGAAAGACCAAGTGGACTTTTTGAAATAAATACGGGTGATGACGACTATCTTCAAATATATAAAAACCACACATTTGAGATAAAATATAGGGTATATAATGCAATTAAAAGCTATAAGGATGTTGATGAATTGTATTGGAATGTTACTGGAAATGACTGGATTTTCCCTATTGATAATATTAGGGTTGAAGTAAAACTTCCGGACGGTTTAAAAATCCTGCAGGAGTCAAGCTATATAGGAACGATGGGCTCTAGGGAAAAGGGGCTATATGAAAATAGTATTTTTTTATCGCCTAGGTCTTTAGAGGCTGGCGAGGGTATTACAATAGCTGTTGGCTTTGAAAAAGGCTATTTGACATTTAAATCATATGATAGACTGCTTATTTCTTTAGCTGTTTTATTTTTAACAATAATTATTGCCTATTGCGCTATATCCTGGTTTATTACCGGCAGAGGCTTGAAAAGGGCAGTTGCCTACCCTAGATTTGACAAGCCAAAGGATTTAACTGCTGCACAGGCCGGCGAAATATATTTTATGGGCAAGAAAAAGAATAGATTGTCTGTAATTAGTCTCTTTGATATGGCTATAGACAAATTTATCTTTATAAAAGAGGTCGGAAAAAATTATCTTTTGAAAAAAAGCGGACTTAAAGAGGCGGGAAATAGGGAAGAGCAAATTTTTGAAAATACATATGGGGAAGAAATAGAATTTTCTGATGTATATAACAATAAAATTGAAATATTTAACAGTAGGATTAGTGATTACCTAAAGGAAATTGACGCAAAATATTTCAAGACTAATACTAAATTTTTCCTTTTTGGTATTGGAATATTTATACTATCTTTTCTCTGTCTATTTTTTGTCAATAATGATTTTAGTTTTTCACTTGAAAATCCAGATAATGTTTCAATGATTGTATTATGTGTCCTGACATCAGTCTTTCTATTTGAAGTATTTTCTGAGAAGTCAAATATAATTTTTAAAATTTTTCTGGGGATTTTTGTCGGTAATTACTTTGTGGTTTTAATTACAGATATTGGCGGAACAAACTCGCTTATTTTGATAGTTTTTTCTATTATAAGCCTTATTATTTTATTTATCTTTAGAATTTTTATTAAAAGATATACTGAAGATGGCTTGAATGTTATGGCGCACCTTAGGGGATTAAAAATGTTTATGACAGAGACTGACATTGCAAATAGAGATTCCTATTCTTTGAGTGATATGGAAGCCCTAATACCATATGCCATTATATTTAACATTGAAGACAAATGGAGTAAGAAGCTTGAAGCTCTACTGGCTGCATCTACAGTAGAGGTAAAAACAGGCAGTTTTTCCTATAGGAACGGACGCATATCATCAAGGAGATTTAGAAGATATTTCAATACTGCATCCGTTGTTAGTGGGCATGGAGGATATAGTTTTGCCTCAAGGGGCGGCGGATTTTCTGGTGGTGGAAGAGGCGGAGGCGGCGGACGTGGAAGGTAGTTTTATTAATATTTAGGAGAAAAAATGCACCATATATTTTTTTTATTTCTAGGAATTTTATTTGTTTTGATAATTTATGCAGTTGCGCTTTATAATAAATTTATCTATCAGAACAACCTATGTCAAGAGGCTTGGAGTGGTATTGATGTGCAATTAAAAAGAAGGTATGATTTAATACCAAACCTTGTTAACACAGTTAAAGGCTATGCAGCACATGAAAGTGAGGTTCTAGCAAGAGTTACTGAGCTTAGGAACCAGGCTATGGCAGCCCAGGATTTAATCAAGAAAAATGAGCTGGAGGGAGAATTAACTTCAACCCTGAAGACCTTTTTCGCTTTAAGTGAATCATATCCTGAGCTTAAAGCCAATCAAAATTTCATTGCATTGCAAAATTCACTTATGGAGATTGAGGACAATCTACAGAATGCCAGAAGATATTATAATGCAACGGTCAGAAACTTTAACGTATTGGTTGACAGCTTCCCTTCAAATCTATTGGCTAAAAAATTTAACTTTACTAAAAAGGAATATTTTGAAGTTGAAAATGATGTTGAAAGAAAGAATGTTGAAGTAAAGTTTAACTAGCGATTAATGGCTATATATTTAAATGCTAATAGGGATTTTTGGATATAGCTTAAATTCTAGACAATAAATAACCACCAATGAATGGTGGTTGTTTGTTCTTTATGGCATTTTTTCTAAACAATTATTTAAGCCGTCCCGCCAGTGGTTAATTTTTATATTGAATGTTTTTTTAATTTTATCCTTGTTTAGGACTGAAAATGATGGTCTTGCTGCAGCTGTTGGATAGTCTTTGCTTTCTATCGGATATACTTTGCATTTTAAGTCGTTGGCCTTCATTATTTCTGTGGCAAAATCGTACCAGCTGCAAACTCCTTCGTTGGAGAAGTGATAGATTTCCTTTGTGCCATCTTTGATCCGCGGCAGTATGTTAACTATGGCTTGGGCTAGGTCTGCTGCGTAGGTTGGTGTACCAACTTGGTCAAATACTACATTTAATGATTCCTTTTCTTTGCCAAGTCTAATCATGGTTTTTACAAAATTGTTTCCATAGCTTGAATACAGCCATGCTGTTCTTATTACTACTGCAGTTTTTGCGTTTTTTAAAACCTCTTCTTCGCCTGCAAGCTTTGTTTTTCCGTATACGGATTTCGGATTTGTTTTGTCGTCTTCAGTATATGGCGTATTTTTGTTCCCATCAAATACATAATCAGTTGATATTTGGACTATTGGCAGTCCGATTTTTGCAAGGTTTTTCGGACCTTCAACATTTATTTTTGTTGCGAGTTCAAGGTCGTTTTCCGCCTTGTCAACTGCCGTATAGGCTGCGCAGTTTATTATTGCGCTTATATTTTTGTTGCTTTTGAAAAAATTATTAATTGAATTGCTATCAGTTATATCAAGCTCGTCCCTGTCAACATATATACCTTTTTCCTTTAATATATCTTTTAATTCACTTCCAAGCTGTCCATTTGCTCCTACTACTAAATACATATTTTCTCCTGTTAAAAAATAAATTTTGCTAAACTAATTGATGAAAAAATAACTATTTCTATTTTATTTTTCGTTGGCATATTGTCTTAAAAATTAATATAACAATTAAAATTATTATTTCAAGACAATTTTTATTGAATTTTATGCAAAAAATATTATAATAAACAGATAATGAAGATAAAATGATTTATTATGCAAAGTGAGAGTGAATTTATAGATTCTATACTGCCAATGCCTAAAATTAAAGCATTAAAGCCTTTAAGCATTGTAGATTTGTTTTATTATCAGGATAGATGCGCTAAAGAATTTGGGATAAGCGATAATTCATTTAATTTATTTTGTTCTATATTCTATAAAAATGTTTCCAGGCTAACACCTGACGCCGCAGCTTATTTGCCTGAGTTTGAGTTAGAGAATTTAGATGCAACGTTGGATGATTTTTTAGACAATGAATTGTTGGCAAAAATTGCCGATTTTGATTCAAGATTTAATATTGATAATTTTAAAAAGTATATTAAAAATTTTAAAATTGATTCAAATATTGAGATTTTAACAGCATATATTTATGATTTTTTTATTGATGAAAAGTTAGGAAATGATTATCTGACGCATTTATTATCAAATGAATTTGGCATATCATATTATAAGTTAGAACCGCTTATTTTTGAAATTAAAAGGGATATTAATACTTTAAGGCTTAATATAGCAAGTTTGAAACTCAATAAAGAGAGTGTGGATGAAAAAATGTTGAAGGCCATTAAAAAAGAAATTAGGCTGCTAAGAAATAAATTGAAACTCAAAAAAACAAAGCTAAAAGAAATGGAGAGTATATATAATTTATATAAAACTAACGGCAATTTAGAGAAGATTAGAATAATTGAAGAGTTTGAGCGTTGCGGCAAAATGCCTGATGGATTCCTAAAAAAAGAAGCTGACTGCATAAAACATAACTTAAAGCTTAAAAAAATGGTTTTTGACGTTTTAAAAAATTTCTATGATAATATTAAAAAAAGCGCTTTTGAATATCTTCAAAACAATTTTGAATATTGCGATGAAAGATGTTCTTTTGAAAGGAGCACACTGAAACATTTTACAAATGAGGAGATGGATGAAAAATATAGAATTATTTGCAATGCTGATGGACGGTTTGTCTATGCTAGCAAACCAGACGAGCCGTTAAATGTTGCTATTGATAAAAATAGTAATACTATATTTATATTGAGATCTACTGGCGACCTATATATATTGCCAAATTCTCTTGGTGTCGTTCACCATTCATCACATAACTTTGATGATGTTGTAGCTGTTGGCGAGCTTGGTTTTAGTGATGGAATAATAACAAGTGTTTCAAATAAAAGCGGACATTATAAACCAAAATTAAATGTTATAAAAAAACTGGCCGATGCTTTAACTAGGATTATACCAGAGAATAAATTATATCTACATGCTAATGCAAAAGTAGCAACATATTATTTTGATAAAAAAAGTAATACTAATGAATACACGAAGGAATTTTTTAGAAATAAGCTGCTGGGCGTAGAAAGAATGGGCTATGATTTTTTAAATAGACAATAATTTATTTGCTTGAAATTTCGTTTATTTGCTATAGGATTTTTTTAGAAAAATAAAAATATGATATGATTGGAAAACTTAGTGGAAAAATAGATTCAATATTTGAAGAATATTTAATTCTTGATGTAAATGGGGTTGGATATAGGGTTTTTTGTTCAACAAAAACACTTTCTTCTTTGGAAGCTGGCATGGAAATATCTTTAGTTATTCAAACTATAGTCAAGGAAGATTCAATTACGCTATTTGGATTTTTAAATAACTACGAAAAAGATTGGTTTGAGGTGCTCTGTAAGGTTAATGGTATTGGAAATAAAATGGCTATGAAAATTATGGGCGCTTTGACTATAGAAGAGATTCTTATGGCTATAGATTCTGAGGATGCCAAGGCATTTTGCAGGGCGCCAGGCGTTGGTCAAAAAATTGCCTCAAGGATTATTGTTGAATTAAAAGATGTAAGAAAAAGCATAGAGGTTAGTGAATCAAGCATAGCAATATCTTCTGTTTCTTCTAATATTGAAATTAAGGATGATTCCAGACTTAAGGATGCATTATCTGCACTTGAAAATTTGGGCTATCAAAAAAGTGTTGCTTATAATATTATTGCTAATATTTTAAAGGAAAGGGAAGATATAGTAATAGAAAGTTTAATTACTGAAGCTTTAAAAAGAATTAATAATTTCTAAGAAAAATAATGAATATAATTAAAGATATAGAAAAAAATGAGTCCGATTCAATAGAAAATACACTTAGACCTCTTTTTCTGAATGATTTTATAGGGCAGGGTATTATTAAGGAAAATCTGAAGGTTTTTATAGAATCTGCAAAGGTTAGAAAGGATACGCTTGACCATACGTTGTTCTATGGACCTCCAGGATTAGGAAAAACTACTTTGTCGCAGATTATTTCCCATGAAATGGGAGTAGGATTTAAGGGCACGTCTGGACCTATTATATCAAAGGCCGGAGATCTAGCGGCGATATTGACAAATCTACAGCCAAATGATGTTCTGTTTATAGATGAAATCCATAGGCTCCATGCCTCTGTTGAAGAGGTGCTGTATTCTGCTATGGAGGATTTTAAACTTGATATAATAATTGGCGAAGGACCTGCGGCTAGGACCATAAAAATAGATTTGCCTAAATTTACATTGATTGGTGCGACTACTAGGCTAGGGCTTCTATCAAATCCTCTAAGGGATAGATTTGGCATTCCATTAAAGTTAAGTTTTTATTCACATGATGAATTAAAACAGATTGTTGACAGGGATTGTGAACTATTGAAAACAAAAATTTCTAATGAAGGAAGTTTTGAGATAGCCAAGAGATCAAGAGGCACTCCAAGAATTGCAATTAGACTGTTAAAAAGGGTTAGAGATTTTGCCATAGTTGCAAAAAAAGATGAAATAGATTTAGAAATTGTTAAGTTAGCACTTGAAAGATTAAATGTTGATGAAATTGGACTAGATAGTTCTGATCTAAAGTATTTAAGGTTTATAATTGAAAACTATTCAGGCGGACCAGTTGGAATAGATACTATTTCAGCTGCTTTATCTGAGGAAAGGGACTCAATAGAAGATACTATAGAGCCGTTTTTAATACAGCAGGGTTTCATAAATAAAACTCCGAGGGGTAGAGTAATTACACAGAAAGCCTACAAACATCTAAATATTGAATTTAAAAATCCAGATGGAACTTTATTGTAGTAATTTATTTATCACCCTTAAAATAGCCTAATAAAAGTTAAGCTATTTTTATTTATATTTAACCCCAACTTCGCTTTTTACATCAACCAAACTATTGAAAAATCAAGTGAGAAGTTTTAATGTAATATTATTAACTTTTATATATTATTAACAACTTCTCATTAATTATGATATTTACAGAAAA
>CALXSC010000091.1 GCA_944391025.1 uncultured Rickettsiales bacterium | reverse complement strand
CGTTTAGTGGAAGTCTGTAAGTCAATACTGCTCTGTCGCCAATGTATGATAGATTTTTTTGTATACCCCTTCTGTCGGTGCAAAGTTTTAAGACATCACCTAAATACTCGTCGGGAGTCATGATTGTGGCGGTGATCCAAGGTTCTTCCATTTTTGAAATATATTGTGGTTCAGGCATGTCGGCTGGATTGTGAATTTCAAGGTAGTCTTTGCCTTCTTCAAATTTGAAGCCTTTGGTGGTGTTTGTGTAGATTCTGTAAATTACTGACGGGGCAGTGGTTATTAGATCTAAATTGTATTCTCTGTCAAGTCTTTCTTGTATGATTTCAAGGTGTAGTAGTCCTAAAAAGCCACATCTAAAACCAAAGCCAAGGGCAGAAGATGTTTCAGGCTCGTATTCAAAGCTGGCATCGTTTAGGTGAAGTTTTGCAATGCTTTCTTTGAAGTTGTCGTAGTCGCTGGCATCAACAGGATACATTCCACAAAAAACAACTGGCATGTTAGGTTTAAAGCCGGGCAATGGCTTTGTGGTTATGTCGTCAGCATAAACAACTGTATCACCAACTTTGCAGTCGCTTAAAGTTTTCATTTGAGCTGTGAAGTAGCCAATTTCGCCGGCTCCTAATTCGTCAACCTTAACCTTTTTAGGTGTAAAAATACCAACTTGATCAACTTGAAATGTGTTTTGAGTAGAGTGCATTTTAATTTTATCACCCCTTTTCAATTTTCCATCAATAACTCTAATAAGAATAACAATTCCAATGTAGCTATCGTACCAGCTGTCAACAATTAAAACTTTAAGTGGGGCATTTATATCACCTTTTGGTGGTGGTAATAAATGGACAATACTTTCAAGAATTTCATGAACACCAAGGCCAGTTTTTGCAGAAGCTTCAACAGCACAAGAAGTTTCAATCCCAATAATTTCCTTAATCTGCTTTTTTGTTTTTTCAACATCAGCAGAAGGTAAATCAACCTTATTCAAAACAGGTATAATTTCATGATTATTATCAATAGCTTGATAAGCATTAGCAAGAGTTTGTGCCTCAACACCTTGTGTCGCATCCACAACAAGCAAACTTCCTTCACAAGATGATAAAGAACGACTAACTTCATAACCAAAATCAACATGTCCCGGAGTATCCATAAGATTTAAAATATAATCATTTCCATCATCTGCCTTATAATTCAACCTAACAGTTTGTGATTTAATTGTAATACCTTTTTCTTTTTCAAGTTCCATACTATCAAGTATTCTATCTTCCATTTCTCTTTTTTCCACACCACCACAATACTCAATCAACCTATCAGCAAGGGTTGATTTTCCGTGATCTATATGAGCTATAATTGCAAAATTTCTTATTTTGTTTAAATCCGTTGACATACCTTAATTTTTAATATTTAATTAGTAGAAATTTATTTAATTTAATTTAATTTTTCAAGAAATAAAGAGTAAATAATAAATTGACAAAATCATCCAGTATTTTAAATTTAATATAAAAATATTTAAACAATTAGTTTTATACATGAATCTATATGAAGACTTTTTAAATGATTTAGGAGCCAGAGAATCTGCAGGAAATTATGAATCAGTAAATTCACTTGGATATTTAGGAAAATATCAGTTCGGTAAAGATGCCTTGAGAGATATAGGATATTATGGGAAAAATGGCTGGACTGAAAAAGATAATATATTTAGTCAAGAAGATTTTTTAAATAATCCAGAAGTACAAGAAAAAGCGATAAGAGAATACCAAGAAAAAATATGGAACTACATTCAACATTACAATCTAGATGATTATATTGGAAAAGAAATTAATGGGATAAAAATTACTCCAGCTAGTTTATTAGCTGGATATCATTTAAAGGGTATAGGAGGCAGTGCTAAATCCGTTAAAGATGAATTAAGCGATAAAAGAAAAGGACTTCGGTCTTTTTTAGAATCAAATGGTAAGATAGATAGGACGGATGGATATGGAACAAAAATATCAGAATATATAAAAAAATTCAGTAATTATAAAACACCATTTGACAAAAAAACCGGGTATTTTATTTGGAGAAGCTAAGAAGGACCAAACACATGTGAAGAATGTAGCAGTAGAAATGGAAAAATATTCAAATATGGTGAAGATGGGGAGCCGCCTTTGCATCCAAATTGTGAATGCTATATTGAGAAACTAGATGACCCATACAACTACGAGTATATGTTTGCCTCAAGAAATTTTGAAAAAAAATTATTTGAACTAAAAAGCCTTTTAACAAAATAATGCAATTGATTTTTAAATTTTAGACTATAAAATAATAAACGGTTAGTTGTATAACTAACCATGCTGTTTATAGAACGATGCGGCTAGTAACCGCTCAAAGCTTTTTCGTTCTGTAAGCGAACGCCATCGTGCGGGAGCTTGCAGAATATGTCCAGATCTCATGCAGATTAAAATCTGCAAGGGTCGAGCTTTGTCGACTTACTACTCCCGCACTTATTTCTATAATAAGTGTTTTTTATTATATAAAATAAGGAGTGGCCCATGCTAAAAAATGTTATTACAAATAATATTGTTATAATTATATTTATTTTTATACTTTCTGTATGCAAAACATCAAATGCAGAGGAACTAAAAAACTACTATAATGTAAAGTATATTGGCAACTATGATGGGGACACTGTAAGTGTAGAATTTAAAATATTTAAAAAAGGAAAAACTGAGTTCATTGTAAGGGATGATGTAAGAATAAGGAATCTTAATACTCCAGAGGTAAAAACTAGAAATATTGAAGAAAAAAAGGCTGGATTGGCTGCAAAGGTAAAGCTTAAAAATATACTATTGAAAGCTAAACAAATTGATTTGAAAAAATGCGAAAGGGAAAAATATGGAAGGATGCTGTGCGAGGTCTGGGTGGATGGGGTTGATTTAATTAATAAGAATAGATAATATAAGTCTAAAACTAAATAGCTTGACTTTAGATTATATATCTAATATGTTTTTATATAGAATTAATTGATTATTGTATCAATTGTTTTGTTTATTAATTTTATTGTAATTACAATATTTTATATAAAGGGGTTATTATGATATTTGTTTTATTTTTTCTTTATATTAATATTGAATTGTTTTTTAGAAATAAAGTTGCCGCCATAAATCAAGCTGTTTTAGTAGTTAAAGACTAAATTGAATAATATTAATTGTAATTTTATTAATAAATAAAAAAATATGACAACTTTTTTTAATAATTGTAAAAATTTCATAAAACATACATATATATTGGGACTTAAGGAAGTTAAAAGTTTTTTTAATGATAAGGTTTTTGTAATATTTATTATATGGGCGTTTACGCTTAATATAATTTCAGCGTCCAATTCGTCAAGGTCTGAGGTTAATAATGCAGCTGTAGCAATTGTTAATGAGGACAATTCAATGGTTTCAAGAAATATAATAGCGGGATTGAGAGGTCCTTATTTTCAAGAACCAGATATTATAGCATATGATGAAATTAACGATAGTTTGGATACTGGAAAGTATACGTTTGTTATAGTTATACCAGAGCATTTTCAAGCTGACCTACTGGCTGGAAAGAGCACAGAAATTCAGCTCAATATTGATGCAACCGCTGTAAGCCAGGCATATAATGGTTCTAATTATATAAAAACAATAATAAATAGGGAAGTTGATAAGTTTGTTGAAGATAAAAAAGACGATTCAAAATTTAAAAATTTTGAGCAGGTGGTTAGGGTAAAATATAATCCAAACAGAATTTCTGGATGGTATGCCTCAGTTGTTCAAATAATAATAAAGGGCACTATGCTATCAATGATGCTACCAGCTGTAGCTTTGGTTAGAGAGAAGGAAAGGGGCACTATAGAGCATTTGCTTGTTATGCCAATTACGCCTACGGAAATTATGTTCTCAAAGATATGGTCTAATGCTATAATTATACTTGGGTTTGCAATAATGTCATTATTTCTAATAGTTGAGTGGTATTTTGGAGTTAAGGTTTTAGGTTCAACTTTCCTGTTCTTTTTTGGATTTATGATTTTCCAGTTTAGCCTTACTTCGCTTGGTATGATGCTGGCTACGTTTACGGCAAATATAGCCCAACTGGCCCTATTGATTATGGTGTTTATGGTACCTTTGAATTTCCTATCCGGAACCTACGTGCCTATGGAATCTATGAGCCCGTTTATGCAAAAGTTGATGTTCCTATCGCCATTGAAATTGTTTATTGACTTTTCAATACCTATAATTTTTAAAGGCGCTACCCTTGATGAGGTATGGCAGCCGCTGCTGTATATGCTGCTGGTTGGAAGTACATTGTTTATTGTTGCGGCCCTAAGATTTAAACAATGGTTCAATAAAAGCAATTAAAATAAAAAGAATAATAGGCTGTTAAAACCTATTATTCAAATTAATTAAAAGCAGATTGACTATTCTAGATTTTTTTTAGCAGCCTTAGCTTTTTTTGCCTTTGTTATTTTAACTTTATTGTCAGCCTTTGAAGCTTTTTCAGTTAAACCTTCTTTTTTATCGTCTACAAGCCCTCTAATTTCATCAAGCACCCATTTGGCAGAATCTTTAACCAGGAAGTTTTTCAAGGTTAACGTATAAAAATATCTGCTTGGCAATAGGTGGTCTATGTTTTTTACGACTATATTTGGATGCAGCCTTACGTTTTCCTCATTCATCAATATTTCTGGAATAGCAGTTACAGTATCTGTATATTTTACGAGCTCTATAGTCGTTTCAATCAAAGCATTTTCAAACATTATATTAGATTCTTGGAAATTAATAAAATCATTAATTTTGAATGAATAGTTTATATCCCTAAGTAAAAAATTGGTTTTTTCCAAGTCTTCCTTAGTTATAACGTCTTTTTTTGCCAATGGATTGTTAATGTTAAATATTAGAGCATTTTTACTTTTTATGCTTCTTTCAAACTCTATTTCGGGCGGAATTGTATTATATTCATCAAACGGATAAAAAGCTAAATCAATCTCTTTGTTTATAAGTTTTTTAAAAGCTTCTTCTTTGGTAATATTAAATATTTTTATTTTTAAATCTTTAAATTTACTCTGTTTTAATAATTTGCCAATGATCTTTGGAAAAATATAGGAAGCAGCTGTATAGTGTAAAGCTATGTTTAGGCAGGAATCGTTTACTTCCTTCAGATAGTTATTAAAATTGTTAAACAGGTTATTCATTCCCTGTAATTGTTCAACAGCCAGCTTATAAAATAGCTTCCCTTCCTTTGTCAAGACTAGCTTGTGCGGCTGGGATCTATCAAATAATTTAACATCTAAATCTCTCTCAAGCGTCTTAACCTGTTTACAAATTGTTGCTGGTTCAACGCATAATTTCTTGGCTCCCTTTACACCTGAGCAACCACTTTGAACAACTGCGCAGAATCCCCTAACCTGGTTCAATCTGCTTTTCTTATAGTAAAAATAATTATCGGACAACATATATTAACTTTTAGTTAATTCATAATAAATATAATAACAATTTAATTACTTTATTTTAAAAAAGCAAGAGTTATATTATAATTAAAGATTTTTAATATAAATATTATAAATCATATGGGGACACTTTATTATTTTTGTAATTAATATATAGAATGTATATGATAAATAGTCAAAAGATTTCTTCTTTAATGGTAAACAGAGTTAATTTTAACCTTGGTTATGAAATGATGTTAAGAAGTTGCGAAAAAATACTTAATATAAGCAATAAAATTTTTAAAAATAAAAATTTAAAAACTATGGAAAAAGTTAACAACACTAACGAAGTTAACAGCTTCAAAGCAGAGGCATACGATTTTGATGTTAATTATGAAAATAATATCATTGAAGACAAATATTCAAATAAACAGAATAACAATCAAAATGATACAAATACAGAATTACCTTTTATAAATATAACTAGTAAAAATGGTATTTCTAAAGAAATATTATTGACAAGGGAAGAACTTTTAGTTTTAAAGCTTGCTGTAAATCATAATGGAAACATGGTTAATCTATGCAATAAAGCCGATTCAGTAAGGTCTTTACTTATAAAAGGCTTGCTTGGACTATCAGATGACGGAGCATTTGTTGTTGTAGACAAAATCGTTGAAATTCTTATAAAAACTGAAAAAACAGCAGGTTGTTTAATAGTTGGAAATAGTCTTTCTGAAGAACTGAAGGACGAAAATGATTACAATAATATCTGTTGGGGCAATTTATAATTTATTAATTAAAAAATTAATTGATATATAAAATAAGATATTTTATAAATAATAAAGTATCTTAACTTTTATATAATTTATTATTTTTAACATTGATTTTATATAAATAATTTAGTATAATTTGGTATTGATAAAAAATAGTGTATAAAGTGAAACCTTTTTTGAAATTTAATGTAGGCATATCTAATAGATATCAAACAGTTGAGGAAGAAGCTCAAAAAATTGAGTTGGCCATAGAGAATGGAATAGAATATGTCTCCCAAATATCAATAGAAAAATCAAAAATACATGATATGTGGAATTTAGTTTCAAGCTATAAATCTGAGCAAACACAATTTGCCAGCGTTCCATTCTATGAATCATTTCTATTGAATGAGCCAATAATGGAAACCATTGAGAGACAATACAGCAAGGGCGTTAGAATGTTTACCCTTGAATTTACGCCAAAGCATCTTATAGAAAAAGCCAATTTAGATAAAGATTTTAGAATAAACTCAAGAAGCGGATATTTTTTAACAGAATATTTCAAAAAAAATCCAGATAAAGAAGAAAATCCTTTTATAGAAATTATAGATAAAATTAAAAATTTTAAAGATAGCCACAAAGATTGTAGATTTGCATTCAACACTGTTTTAAGACCTGGCAATGGAGCAAACTATAACATAAAATATATTCTGGAGGAAATAGAATATTACAAACAAAATAACTTTTTAGATAATGTTTTTTTAGAGGTTGGCGGACATATTAGATACAACAATTTCCAAAAATTAGTTGACGCATTGGGAGATATAAAGGTATCCATAATGGGGCCGCTAATAACAGATGCGACAAACAAATATGACCATATAACTAATATAATGGGTCAAAATCTATTCGCATCTATGTATAAAAATGTTATTGGACTATTGGTAATTACACCAGCAGAGCATCTGCATTTGCCAAATTTAGAAGATGATAGAGTGGCATTAGAATACGCAAGAATATGCCAACATGAGGTAGGGCTAATGTATAATGACCCGGAATGTATAAAAATTGAGGATGAGTTCAATAAAAAAACAATAAGCTGCAATATAAAAAAGAATTTATTTGGCGACATAAATGGTCTAAGACCATGCGATATGTGCGGCGACCATTGTCCATTGAGAAATATAAAAAAATAGATTTTCAATAAAAAATGAAAAAGTATGAAGAGATAAAACCAATTTATGATAAAATATTTCAAGGACTAAATGGATATGGAATTAGCCTCCTAGAAAAAGAGCAAAGGGAGAAAAAAGAACCAATTTTTAGGGATGTTTTATACGGAGAGGTTTCGCTGGAATTATTATACGCACTATACGTACTGCCGCCAATCAATGAATATATAGAAAAAGCAAAAATATTCTATGACCTGGGATCTGGAATTGGAAATGCAGTAATATCCAGCTATCTTACTGGAATATTTGATAAGTGCATAGGGGTTGAACTATTGGACACACTGTATGAAACATCATTAAAAGCTCATAAAAAATTAATAGAACTAGATAAAAATTCAAAGAAAAACATTCAATTTATACATGACAATATTTTAAATGTTAACTTTTCAGATGCAGATATAATATTATTCTGTTGCCCAACAAAGGATGAAAAACTCAGAAAGCAGATGGAAAAAAAATTTAAAAGCCTGAAGAAAGGCGCAATAATAATGTCCCTAATACACAAATTTGAGAACGAAGACGACTTTGAACTTTTAAACGCAAAATTAGTAAGGGTTGCATGGGGCGAAACGCCTTTGATGATCTATAAAAGGATATAGACTATGGAAAACTTAATTAATGAATTTTTGTTATACCTAGCCACAGAAAAGACTAATTCAAAAAATACAATCATTTCCTATAGAAATGACCTAAATAATTTTATGTTTTTTATAAAAGAAAAATTAAATAGGGATTTAACAGTGCAAACTATATCGCAGCTTAGCCATAGTGATTTTAGGGCATGGTTAAGTTTTAAAAAAACAAAGGATTATGAAAATACTTCAATATCAAGAGGTCTATCTGCCGTAAAAAGTTTTTATAAATACTTAAGCACAAATAAAAAAATAAAAAATCCAATAGTTAATCTAGTAAAAAATCCAAAGATAAAAAAAGCAATACCAAAGGCTATTGAGAAGGTTAATATTGACCAAATAATGGATTGTATCCAGGACATGAGGAAAAATGAGTGGGAAATTGAAAGAGACATAGCGCTATGCACCCTAATATACGGATGCGGGCTGAGAATTTCAGAAGCCCTAAATCTAAAATATTCCGATTTTTTTAGAAATAGCGAAAGCATAACAATTATTGGAAAAGGTCAAAAAGCAAGATTTGTCCCACTATTGCCAATAATAGTTGAAAGAGTTAAAAAATACCTAAAAAGTTGTCCATATACAATAATGCCAAATGATTTTTTGTTTAAATCAAATAGGGGAAAACAATATTCAGCGCCAGTATTTGAAAAGCTCATACAGAATATAAGAATAATGCTTGATCTGCCAGAGGAAGTTACTCCGCACGCACTAAGGCACTCATTTGCAACACACCTGCTAGCAAACGGAGCCGATTTAAGAAGTATACAGGAACTTCTTGGACATAGCAGCCTTTCAACTACGCAGCTATATACAAAAGTTGATAAAGAAAGGCTTTTAAAGGTCTATAATCAAACGCATCCGCGCAATTAGTTATCTTTATTTTTATTTATTTCTTTATATTCAACCCATTTTGCAATTTTTAAAAATCTAAAATAGGAAATAGAAACGGAATTTATAAACCCAAACCATCCATTCAAAAACTGCCTTTTTAGAATATAGTATCTAAAAAATTGAAATGGCATTTCCGTAATCAATCTAAATTTTGAATATTTTTTATTGGTTCTAATGGCGGTTTCCAATAGCTCATCTGTATACATATTGTATTTATACCAAAGCTGTGTCAATCTAATATAGGAATAATGGTAAACAATGCCTTTTAGTTGTCCAACTTCAACCTTTTTTAAAAACACAATTCTATCATGAGTTAAATCATCCGGCATTGTAGCAGCTCTCCTGTCATACAACCTAACCAAATTATAACTTTTTGAAAACATTTTAGGCTTTTTATCGCCGGGATACATATCTTTTATTTTTATTCTATAGGCTAAATATTTCGTATCTTTTTTGATATTATTTATTTCTTTGACAAGCTCCGGCGAAAGCACTTCATCTGCATCAAGAGACAGAACAAAATCATTTTCACAGGCGTCCTGTGCAAATTTTTTCTGAGATGAAATATTTTTCCATTTGTGAAATATAAATTTTGCACCATATTTTTTCGCTATTTCTGCTGTTTTATCCGTGCTTCCGCTATCAACAATTAAAATTTCATCGGCAACCTGTGAAGCAGCAGCTAAAGTCCTATCCAATCTCAATTCTTCGTTTAATGTAACAATATATACTGATAATTTCATAATAAAAGCATTATTTTCTAAAATTGTTATACAAAAGAAAAAATAATAATCAAGTTTGTAATTAAGAATTTAAAATTTTTTCATAAAGTGTTCCATTTTTATCAATAGCTTCATTATTATATTTATAGCTTAATTTATTTATTGCGGTTTTTTCTTTAATAGCTTCGTATTTAAATTTGTCATATTTTTGAAATATAATGGCAAACAGATCATAGCAATGTTTATCATAAAAAACAGGAATTTTCTGCATTTTTCATCTTTGTTGATTATAATATTAAAAAATATATGAAATAAAAAATAATCAATCATTTTATTTTCATATTTCCAATATTCAAGCATAAGTGCTCTTAAACAATTAACCAATATATTGTTTTTATTTGATACTAAAAACCAACTATTTCCTGTATATGGGTAATCAGTATGGAAAGCAAAAAAATCTGAATTAATTATAATTTCCGGTATTTTATTACTTAAAAATATAGTTGCGTCCATCCATATACCGCCATATTTTGCTAATAAGCACAATCTCAAAATATCAGAAAATTGAGTATTTGTTATATACCCCTTTTTACGTTTCTCAAAAATATAATTTGGAATATTATTTTCACCACCAGAATTTTCACCAACATAATTATCAATATTTTGATTTGTAATTATAACTATTTTATATTTATTTTGATAAAATTTCCTAATTGAGTTTATACACATTCTTACTATTTCTGGAGCCTTTTCTTCTCCTTGAAGCCAACAAATCCATATTATATTAGACTTTTTACTATTCTCTTCAAACCGTATATTATTAATGGCGTATAAATATTCCCTTAGATATATAGTTTTAACTTGAACTCTTTTACATTTTCTATATTCGTCTCTTTTTGCTTTTGAAAATATGAAAATACATAAAAAATTATAATATATAATTAATATTTTTACATAAAAGTATAATATTTTATTTTTTAACCTACCCATCTTTTCTCTCAATATCTTTTTACCAATCATATTTATATTGTCTCTAATATATTATATTTGATCAACCTTATCTTTATTCTCATTATTAAATAACAAATATAATTTATCAACTTCTTTTTGTAAATACTTTTTAATCATATGACTAAAATAATACATTTATTATTTTTACAACTTATAGTAAATTTATTATTAAAAGTATAACAATATATTGCAAATAATTGATTAATTTTTTATATTTATATTATTGATTATAAAATAAAAAAAATATGAAAAGAATTGATATTCAAGTAAACGGCGGCAGCGGGCTATTATTCAATAATATAACAACACTCAAAGAATTTTTAAAAATTGAATTAAACCACCTAAAATATGGAAAAACTTTTATAATTCCAACATTTATAACAGATAGCAATGAAAATCTCAAGAGATTTGTAAAAATATTGCTTGAAAGAATAAACTATAATGAAAAAATCTACAATATAGAAAATGATACAATTATACTGCCAAAACTCTGGGGTGTACATATTGAAGGACCATTTATAACAAATAAAGGGACACATCCAGAAAGACATCTCAAGGATTTTAATGAAGAAAATGTAAATGAAATCATGGAGATACTAAAACCGCTTGGAAATCTGCCAATAATAATTACGATTGCACCAGAGTTAATATTAAAAGATACAAAAAATAGAATTAAGCTTATAAAAAAACTTAAAAATGAGTTAAACATAACAATATCCGTAGGACATACAAAAATCACAAAAGAAGACTTTGAGAAACTGCAAAATGAACTCGGTGAAGACAGATATACACAATTAACACATTTACACAACGCAATGTTAGAGGGTCATTTTAAAGGAGAAGTAAACGGAATACCTTCATATCTATCTGATAACGAATTTAATGGCTTCTTTGGTCTTGTAACTGACGGACAGCATACATCAAACGGCGAACTGTTGCCTACTCTATTAAATTATCCAGATAAGATATGCATAATTTCAGACTGCGCTTCACCTGCATGCTGCACAATAGATGGCGGTAACAATCTATTTAGAATGGGCGACAGTATTGGAGTTGTGGAGCAAAAAGAAAATGAACTGCCAAGTTTTTTTTGGACAGATTTTTTAAAAAACCCAAGCGATGAAGTAAAGAACAAAAAATTGCCATTGAAAAAACTATATGAAATGTATATAAAAGGTGAAGGCGGATATAAAACCCTAGCCGGTTCAGCAGTTAATCTAGACCAATGCTATTTCTTTTTAAAAAATTTTGACATAGAAAAAGAAATTCAAAAATCAAAGAAAAATGAAAAAACGAAGAAACTTCTAGAAATTGGCCTAAAGAAAAATAATCTAAAAAAGGAAGATATTAGAAATTTTATAGATAAGAACCTAGATAGAATGCTATTTGACAATCCAATAATAGCAATAAATATAGATAAAGATATAAACAATTATGAAATAGAGCAAGATGGATTATTAAAAAATGGAAAATTGTTTATAAAATTTAATGATACAATGAATAATTTTCTTGAACAATCTATAGAAGACCAAACAAAATTAAAAGAAGAACTTATGGAACAATTAAAGAAAATTTATAATTAAAATAAATTACTTGAAATAAAAATAAATAATTGTATTTTAGATTAAGTCAACCAATAGGAGATATATGGATAAAAATTTAGTAGTACAAAAATTAAGAGACGCAAAGCTATTCGGAAAAGGCGGAGCTGCGTTTCCAATAGGAGATAAATGGGAAGGCGTGGGTCAAGCTGAAGGTGATATAAAATATATAATTTGCAATTCTTCTGAGGGAGAAATGGGCGTCTTTAAAGACCTGTATGTATGGAGAAACCATATGGATAAGGTTTTTAAAGGCATAGATTATGGAATTAAATTTTTAAATTGCCCAGTTGAAGTTTATATACATATAAATCAGGATTATCTTAATGAACTACAGCCACAATTATTTAAATATATAAACGACTATAAGTGGAGCGGCATTAAATTTCATATAAGTATTGAAAATCCTTGCTACATAGGCGGTGAGGCTAGTGCTTTAATGAACATCATTGAGACTGGTATTGCACAGCCTAGACCAAGAACGAAAAGGACAGTTGTAGCAGGCCTATTTGATAAGCCAACAATGATGAACAACGTTGAAACGTTCTATGATGTATGCAGGATACTTGATGGAGACTATGATGATTGCAGATTTTCTGGAATATGCGGCGATGGAGTTGAAAAAAAATTTGTATCAAGAAATAAAATAGATGCTTCAATAGCAAAAATCTTAAAAGACAACAAAATCAATCCAGACTTTGATTACTATGTGCAAATTGGTGGTAGCGCAAGCGGTCCAGTCTACGATAAATCACAATTAGATAATGTTATAATGACTGGCGCAGGAAATATTGAAATTTTTGATAAATCAAAGAGGAATTTTCTTGTATTTCTAAAAAGATTAGGCGCCTTTTATGCAAAGGAGGCCTGCGGAAAGTGTATGGGCAAAAAGTTTGCAACAGAATTAAATGAAAAAATTCAATCCTATGAAAAAGCTGACGATATAGTAATTGAAGACCTAATGCTATTAGTAAACGATATGAACAAAAAGACGTTCTGCAAGCTTTGCAAGAGTTTCAAAACTCCATTTATAACTTATTGCAATAATGTTTTAGGAATGAATATAGAAAAATAAAAAACAGGAGCCTTAATAGGCTCCAATCTTAACAACAACTTTCTTTAAAGAATTTCAAAAATTATTGACTTTGCTATATATATTATTTTTTTAACTTCACCCCATAAATTCCATAAATAAGTTTTTATTAGCCTTAATTAAATTATTTATTTCTCTTCTTACATTTTTTTAATTAATAACCATAACAAGATCATATTCTAAAAATTAAAACACAAGAATTCAAAAATTACAAAATTTACATTATAAAAATTCAAATAATATAAGATTTTCATATAAAAACCCAAAATATTATTATTTAATTTTACCATTAACAATAATTTTACGCCAATTAGTTATAATAAAGCTATAGAATTAAACGATTGAAACAAAGCTAAAAAAATTGATTATTTTTTTATTTTTTTCTTGCTTTTAAAAAAAGTATAAATTAAAATGGTTAAAGCATGGGTGCTTAGCTCAGTTGGTTAGAGCATCTGCCTTACAAGCAGGGGGTCATAGGTTCGAATCCTATAGCACCCACCATTGCAAAAATAGGAAGCGGGTGTAGCTCAGCTGGTTAGAGCGTCTGCCTGTCACGCAGAAGGCCGTGGGTTCAAGTCCCATCACTCGCGCCATTTAAAGCTTTCTAAAATTTTAAAGAAAATCAATAATGGTGAGTTATTGATTATTTTTTATATACAATAGCGCTCTCAGGCTTTGATTCTTACCTTTATTTGATTTTATTAACATCTGGAAATCTTCGCAAACATGAACCGAAGCCTTGAAATCAAAGCGCAGCAAATTATAAGGCCCTATAAATATAAATAGATTTTCAAAATAATACCAAACTAATCTCCGAAAAATAAGAACATTTTAAATGCTTGCTTCAAAATAATACCTATATATATTTAAATTATTGACTCCACAAAAAATAAAAATAATATTAAATAATTTAAAATAGCAAAAATTCTATGAAAATTAATACAAAAACAGTTCAAAAAAAAATAAATTATTTATCTAATATTGACAATTTTAAATTGCATTTAAAAATTAAATATAAAAAAGTAAAAATAATTCTATATTAATAAATTTTCTTATTTTTCTAAGAAAATAATGGAAAAAGTGGCATCAAATATCAGCACTAAAAAGTTGCATTTTTTTGGCCTTGAGCTATTGAGATATAAAGCTTAACTTTATCTTGACTTTTAAAAAAAATTGATTTACATTCTATATGTTTTTAAAAATTAAAAACATTAAATAAAAATTTTTTATTAAAAAATATAGGAGTAGGTATGAAAAAATTTTTATCAACTGCCATGGTATTAGGCGCTTTGTATGGAACAGCTAACGCTGCACCTATTACAAGCCCAATCTATATGCCTGAAGCTGGAAAAATTTTATCAAATATTAACGTTGGTTATACAATGAGAAATTCTGATGAGGATATCACAGCTGGTAACGATAAGATGTACAGTGGTGTTAATCTTGGTGCAGAAGGTAAAATTGGCGTAATGGATAAATTAGCAATCAATTATGGTTTCAATTTTGATTTCGTTAGAAAAACATTAGATGAAGATTCTTCAGCAAAATTCACTAATTATTATGTTGGTGTAACAGGAAGAGTTGTTGATGCTGGTACTAACAAATTAGACTTAATTTTAAACGTTGGACAAGCTAATGATGTTTTCTTGAGCAGTATTAACAGAGCTTATGTTGAATTCGGTGCTAGATATGGTTTAGAACTTGACAGATATAATTTAGGTTTTTCAGTAAAAGGAAAATATGTTAACGACCAAGAAAAAGCTGGTATTTCAGGTATTGATGGTGGATTTGATGTAGCTTTCGCTTTAGAAAACGAATTTATATTCACTGAAGATTTCACAGTTGGACTTGATTTAGCTTACGCTATCAACGACGACTATGAACCAGCTGATTCATACAACGTATTTAGCTTCAACATTGATGCTAACTATGCTTTGAATCAAGGTAACTTCATTGGCGTTTACTATGGAATGGACTTCAATGACGCTGACGTTATTGAACCAATGACATACAAATTTGGTTTAAAATTCACTTCTCAATTCTAATTATTTAATTAATTGAATTAGATAGAATAAAAAATAAGGAAGAGAAAAATCTCTTCCTTATTTTTATATACATATTTTTATACTATCTAATATTGTTTTGAATAAATAACAACCCCGATGCAGACATACGGGGTATTACATTTGTGTGTAATATCTCTATACACCAAAACCAAAACTCAATTGTCCAGAGTGTATTTTTTTATAATCTTTTTCTTTCTGTCCTTGATTTTTTACGTAGTTTATTATTACTTCTCTATTACCATATTCTCCAACTGTATTGGCATAATATCCAGCAGTCCAAAGATTACCGCTCCATAGTTTTTTTTTGATTTCGGGATGAAGTTTAAATATTTCTTTTGCTGTAATACTTTTAATTATCTTTATAATTTGACTTACAGACATATTTGGTATTCCATGTATCAAGAAATGTATATGATTTAAATCTAACCCTATCTCTATAAAGTTAATTTCATATACTATTCCAATCTTTTCACAAATATTCTTTATATCTTTCTCTATATTCTCATTTATTATTTCTTTTCTATACTTAACTGGAAATACTATATGATATAGCAATAATGTTTTATTATGTTGTTTTATTATATGATTATCTTCTTTCACTATATAATTGTATTTAATCCTACTAAATTTATACTATTAATTTAATATACATTAGTTTAGTTTGCAAGCAAACTAAACAATTTCTGACCCTCATGCAAAGCATCGGGGTATTGGAGGAATAAATAAAAAGAATTACATCATAAAATAAAACACATTAATACAATTTTTTTTATTATCTATCAAATCCTGATAGCTAGTGCCAGCACCGGTCTCAGTTAGGCATCCGCTCCTTAAAATTCCAGCGTTAGGCTCTCCATCGTCTAGTTTCCGTTCAAGTCCAAAAATAAATTTTGGATCTAGATAGCCGCCACCGTATTTTTTTATACGTTGATAATAGCCCTCCTTTATATTATAAAAAGAATAGCTTGCATCGTTTTTTCTTGCATCAGAATAGGAAACAAATGCATGAAAATCATTAAACATAGCATTTTTAAAACCTTTAACAATAGGGCTTCTTTTTCCTGGCATAGCACTATCTCCACTAACATTTACAGCGCTTAAATCCGGTTTAAAATCAATCGCACCTTCAAGATACATATCAACAAAAGGTCCAGCAAAATAATTAACAGGTTTTCCACTATATTCATTTTTAAAGGTCGTATAGGCGCTTTCTTTAATTAATGAAGCCTCTTTATAGCAATATCCTATACATCCATCGCCGTTTAAATCGCCAGGGACTCTATTTTTAGCAGCATAAAAAATAAAAAACGACCTCTTCAAACTTTCCATATCGTTTACAGTAGACTGCAACTTTGCAGACCTTATTAGTGAAGCACCTCCAGTTACACCCGCGACCAATAGACCAATAATAATTAAAACAATTGACAATTCTATAAGCGAGAAAGCTAAATTTAAAACTCTGTTCATAAATCTGTTACTAATTACAAGATATACCCATAGAATACAAAATTATTTTTAAATCTAAATAAAAAAATGTCTAATATCTTTTGCAATATTAATAGTCTTAATTTATCTTGAAAAAATAATCATCTAATTTAATATTGCACTAGACTTAACAATTAAATATAATATGAAAAGTAAAAAAGTAAAAACGATTGTATTTCCCGTGGGCGGGCTAGGTACTCGTTTTCTACCTGCAACAAAGGCTACGCCGAAAGAAATGCTACCGGTTGCTGAAAAACCATTAATTCAATATGCCTTTGAAGAAGCCATAAATGCTGGTATTGAAAGATTTATATTTGTTACTGGAAGAAACAAAAATTCAATAGAAGACCATTTTGATAATAACTATGAATTACAGTCAAAATTATCAAACGCAAAAAAAGAGGCAATGCTTGAAAAAACTATAGGATGGCTGCCGCCTGCAGGACAAATAGTATTTCTGCGACAACAGGAAACTTTAGGTCTTGGACATGCTATCTTATGTGCTGAAAAATTTGTGGGAGATGAGCCATTTGCCGTAACTTTAGCCGATGAGCTATTCTATAAAAAAGATTCAAACATATTGAAAGAAATGATTAACCTATATCAAAACATAGAAGAAAAATCAAATATAGTAGCAATTCAAAAGGTTGAAAATAAAAATGATGTTTCAAAATACGGCATAGTTTCAGAAGAAAAAAATTTTGGAAACTATATAAAAATAGACGGAATGGTTGAAAAACCAAAGGTTGAAGACGCTCCATCAGAATTGTCACTAACTGGAAAATATATATTTGAACCGGAAATATTTGAATATATCAAAAAAACAAAGGAAGGCGCTGGTGGCGAAATTCAGATAACAGACGCAATAAAAGCAACACTTTCACAATATTCAACCTATGGATACAAGATAGACGGTGAAAGATTTGACTGCGGAAGTGTAATTGGATATCTAAAAGCCAATATAGCATTCGCCCTTGCAAACGAATCAACAAAAGAAAATGCCGAAAAGCTAATAAAGGAATTCTATTCAAAAATAAATAAATAAATAAATAAATAAAAATAAAAGGAGTAAGAATTTTACTCCTTTTTTAATTATTCATTACTTTCTGCAAGTTTTCTAGCTTCCTCATCTGTAATCAAAGAATCAATTATTTCATCAAGCTCACCCTCTAAAGTAATAGGCTCAAGTTTATATAAAGTCAAATTAATTCTATGGTCGGTTACCCTACCCTGTGGGTAATTATAGGTTCTAATTTTTTCAGACCTGTCGCCGCTTCCAATCTGCTCCTTCCTATTGCTAGCTCTCTCCGCATCCTTCTTGCTTCTCTCTAGCTCATAGAGCTTTGACCTCAAAATCTTCATTGCTTTGTCCATATTCTTATGTTGGGACCTTTCGTCCTGCTGCTGAACAACAATGCCTGTAGGCAAATGGGTAATTCTAACGGCACTATCTGTAGTATTAACACCCTGTCCACCTGGACCGCTAGCCCTGCAGATGTCAATTCTTAAGTCCTTGTCCTCTATTTTCACGTCCACATCCTCAGCCTCAGGCAAAACCGCAATAGTTGCAGCTGAAGTATGCACCCTTCCTTTCTGCTCAGTTTCAGGAACCCTTTGAACTCTGTGTACGCCAGATTCAAATTTCAGTCTCCTAAACACATTCTGGCCTTTAATAGAAATAGTCGCATTTTTAACGCCGCCAAGGTCACTTTCATCAATATCCATAACCTCAAATTTCCAACCATTTCTTTCAGCATATCTTTGATACATTTTAAATAAAACTCCGCCAAATAGAGACGCCTCTTCACCGCCAGTACCGGCCCTAATTTCAAGAATAGCATTTTTTTCATCAGCCTCATCCTTTGGCAAAAGCAATATTTCAACATCCCTCTTCAAAAGCGGAATATTTCTTCTAAGCTCTCCAATCTCATCTTCAACCATCTTTTTTGTTTCACTATCCAGCTCTTCCTTCAGCATTTCTTCACAATCAACCAAAGACTTTTCAGCCTTTTGAAATTCTTCTATTTTCTCTACGATAGGTTCAAGATTTGAACGCTCCTTAGAATATTTAACAATCTCATCACCGCTTAAATCAGGCTGCAGCAGCCTATCACTCAATTCCTTATACTTACTAACCAAATCATTTAATCTATCTGAAAAACTCATTTTTCATTACTAATTTTACATACTGCTTCTGATTTTAAACACCTATTATAATAAAATCAATATTATAAATAATTTTATTTTGATTCAAAAAGATTTATATTGTTTAGATTAATTCAATATCATATTTAGTATAATCTCTTCAACATCCTTATCCTTTATATTGCCATTTTCCTCAATTTTCTTAAAGGCAGATACTGAAATATTTTCTTTTTTAAGTTCTTTTCCCTTTACAACTATATTTAATTTATACAGGTCATTATTTCCAGATATAGATTCAATATTGCCCCAGTCTGTAGATATTAAGCCCACGTTTTCATCAACTATTGATATAGGCAGAATACTTGATACAAAAGCAACCGTTCTTTTCCAAAGATTTTGCTTATTTGATTGATTTTTATTATTAGTATCATCTGCATTGGTTTTATTATCGCCATTCTTATCCCCAAAGATAACTATTCCATCCTTGTTTCCAAACATATTGCCAGCATATTGTTTTCTTTCAAGCTTCTGGTCCTTAGGAAATTCTTGAACAATATTTGGATTATTGCTTTTGCAGGAAACAGCTAAAAATAATATGGATAACAATAATTCCTTTTTCATATATCTAAATTATGGTTAAAAATTCAATACAAAACCAGCAAGGATAACAGAACCGCTATTGCTTCTTATATTGCTATCGGCAGGTTTGAATTTGAAATTAGTATATTCAATATATGGCAAAAATCCCTGGGCAATCTTATAGTCTATGCCGACTGAATATGCTGTATATTTATTATCCTGAAACTCACTGTCAAAATAACCAAAACTAGCACTGAATCCAGCAAATTCATATGCTACACCGAATGTTGTATATTTTCCAGCCCCTTTATTTACATCATTAATCATATCATATAAAGAATTATCCCAATTTCCAACCGAACCGCCAACTGTCAGGCCAAAGAAAGTTAAGTTAATACCATATTGGGTTGATTTTAAATCTTCCCTAAAAGTATAATAACTGCCACTTGCATCAACTATCTTGCTTTCAGATTTTCCAGTCTGTCCAGTAAACGATGCAGAAACTCCCAAGCCATAGAATGTCTGTGTATATGTGATGCCATACTCTATAACCTCATCTATGTCTCCAGTATCCAATTTTGAAGATAAATGACCACTAACACCTTTATTTCCAGTATCTGGAGTATAGCTGACACCAGCTTGAAAACCAAATATTTCAGGAGTATAATATGAAATCTTTGTTGCATTTTCCATTTCTTGGAATTTCAACTGATAATTCTCGTTAGAATTTTCATTATAACATGCAAGTTCGCTACTTCCATTAATTTGTCCATTACCGTCAAAATCACAAAAGTAAAGAACATTGTTATAACCAACGCCAAAACCACCATGTGCAGTTGGATGTTGAGGAATTAAAATAAACAATGGACTATTTACAGCAGTGCCAGTAACTATTGATGGTAGATTTACATAATTTAAATATTTACCATTAATACCACCGGCGCCCCTTGCAAAAGTTCCAGCATCAATCTTCATTTTTTGGCTCGCACCAAGTTCATTACCAAATTCTATTTTACCAATTAAACTTTCACCATATATAAATGCCTTTGTCGCATTAACATCATCATTCCAAGAATTATAGGTTGAGTTGGCATTTAATTCCATTATTGCGCCATATTTAAAGCCATAGTCATTTATACCATTAACTTTAAATAATAATGAAGCCTCACCAGCAAATGTTATATCATCTGTAGCCCTATTCTTTATGCCGTTTTGTGTAGTTAAACCACTAGTTCCATAGGTAGATACATTGTTCAAAACCTTCTCAGAATATATGCCCTCTTGGCTAGCTTTCGCGCCATTAACGTCAATATATCCGCCTATTGAAACGGTTGGCAATTGTGTAAAACCTAAATTTCTATAGGAATGATTACTTCTATACTCTTGAGAAAAAACTCTATTCGTAAATAAAAAACATACTGTAAAAAGTAATAAAAAAAACGCTTTTTTCATATTAAATAAACTATATACTCTGCAGAAAATTTTAAAAATTTTTATATAAAATGCAAGAAATAAAAAATAAACTATTAAAATTATAAAATATGTTGATTTTTTGAAAAGTATTACTAATAATTGGCATATAGAAATAAAACTAGTAAAAATATGTCAATTTTTAAAAGTTCAAATATTGAAAACAAAATAGATAAATCAGCAGATAAGATTTCCAATGGGTTATTTAGTATTTTTACTGGTAAAAAAATAGACGAAGAACTGCTTGAGGAATTAGAAGAATTACTTATTACTAGTGATTTAGGGCTTGATATCACGAATAAGGTTCTAAACGAAATCAGAAAAAATAAATATAGCAAAACCTCCACTATTGAAGATATAAAATTAATATTATCAAAATATATAAAGGAATTTTTACATAATTCGGAAAAAAGTTTGAACATAGATCCAAAACGAAAACCATATGTATTATTATTTGTTGGTGTAAACGGCGTTGGAAAAACAACCGTTATAGGCAAGATTGCAAAGAAACTAAAAGAAGAAGGCAAAAAAATATTAATAGGCGCCTGCGATACTTTTAGAGCAGGAGCAGTTGAACAACTTGACAAATGGTGCAAAGCATCAGATGTTGAAATGGTGCAGGCAGAAAAGGAAGGCATGGATCCATCTGCAGTGGCCTATAAATCATTGGAAAAGGCAAAAAAAGAAGGTTTTGACGTACTGCTATTGGACACAGCAGGAAGAATGCAAAACAATACAAACCTAATGCAAGAATTACAAAAAATAGAGAGAGTACTTAAGAAAATAGATGAAAAAGGAATTGATGAAAGCATACTAGTTTTAGATGCAACAATTGGACAAAATGCAAAAAAACAGGTTGAAATGTTTAGCAAAACATTAAATATTTCAGGACTAATAATGAATAAAATGGATGGTACCGCAAAAGGTGGAATACTAGTATCAATAGTACATGAATTCAAAAAACCTATATATGCAATAGGCGTTGGTGAAAATATAGACGACCTTCAGGAATTTAATTCAGATGATTATATCAAAAGCTTATTAAAATTAAAAAAATAGCAGTATGAAGATAGTAGCACAAAATAGAAAAGCAAGACATGAATATGAGATTCTTAATGAATACGAGGCTGGAATAGCACTGCTTGGAAGTGAAATAAAATCCCTAAGAAACGGTAAGGCTAATATTCAAGAGGGATATATAGAGGTTGACGATAATAATGAGGTTCATATTTCAAATATGAATATACCTGTTTACGAAATGACTTCAAAATACTTTAATCATAAGCCAAATAGAAAAAGAAAGCTCCTATTGAACAAAAAAGAAATAAATAAAATAGCAAGCAGTGTCAAAGTCAAAGGAACTACTGTGATTCCGCTCCTTTTATATATAAACGACAGAAATATAGCAAAGTTAAAAATAGCTATTGGAAAGGGTAAAAAACTATACGATAAGAGACAGGATTTAAAAGAAAGAGAATGGAAAAGAAATAAAGACATATTAATCAAGGAGGCAACTAGAAAGTCATGATTTCTTTCACTCCGGAAGAAGATTTAGAGGTTTATAATAAATTAACAGAGTATTATGATATAGCTGAAGATTTAACTACACGTGTAAATGAAAGTCAAGAAATTACAATTAAACAAAAAAGAGACATACTATTTCCAATAATTGATGAAATCAAAGAATTAGCTGATAATTTAATAGAAAGCTACATACTTCATTTAAAAGACGAAGACAATATGGATAAACTGCTTAAGGTTAAGGACAATATAAATCTTGTACTTGAAAAGATAGATTATTTTAAAAACAAAATATATGAAGTTTATAAAATAAATAATAAAGATACAAATAACCTATGAACAATATTTTACTATCATTTTTGGCTGGATTGGTGTTGAATTTTATGCCATGTATTTTGCCAATACTTTTAATAAAAATCTATGATATAATAAAGTATTCCCAAACTGAGCAAAATAAAAATAATCTAAAAATAATTTCACTGTCAACAACGCTTGGCATAGTTTCAGTATTTCTATTTTTCTCACTTATAAACATATTATTTAAACATGCCGGTAAAACTTTCAATTTTGGATTCCACTTCCAAAACCCGTATTTTTTAATATTGGTAATATTTCTACTATTTTTATTCTCATTGAATTTATTAAATTTTTTTCATATAAACTACTCACCAAATGTAATAAACTATATTCAAAAAAAATATGAAAAGTCAAAAAGTTTAAATAGAGGTATTTTTTTAGAAAACTTCACAACAGCTATTTTTATGGTATTATTTGCTACGCCATGCTCAATACCAATATTAGGTACCGTTGCAACGTTTTCGTTGGCTTCTAGCAATATATATATTATATATAACTTTTTGGCAATGGGATTCGGCATGTCAATTCCTTTTCTGCTTATATTGATATATCCGAACCTGTTAAATTTTCTAAAAAATAAGAAAGGATTACTAAATTTTGTGCATAGAATTATAGCTCTTTCAATATTTTTGACAATTCTATGGCTGCTATATGTATTAAAAGTAAGTATCGGAATAAAATCAGTTATTATATTGCTATTATTTATGGCATTATTAATAGTGCAATTTAAAATTATAAAAAAAAGTTTGCACAATCTAATAATGGTGATTATTATAGTAATATCTGGAATGATATTGCCTGTAACAATCTTTAAAGAGGAAGAGGCAGTTAAAATAAATAATTCATTATGGGCAAACGGTATCACAATGGAGGAAATCCAAAGCTATATAGGCGAAGGAAAAACTGTATTTGTAAATATAACGGCTAAGTGGTGCATAATATGCAACCTTAATAACGTTACAGTATTCTCAAAATACAATGTCCTGGACTTTTTGAGAAATGACAATATAGTGGCTGTAAAAATAGATGTAACACAAAATAATGATAAGGCTGAAATATTCTATGATAATCCAAACAGCATATACGTACCAAAATATATCATTTTCAATAAAAAACATCCAAATGGCTGCAGCTTTAAAGGACAAATTATTGAAAAAGATTTCTTTGAAGAGGTAAATAGATGCCTATAACTAAAACTATACTTCTATTGGTATACCGCTTTTTTCTTCTATTAAAGTATCGGCTCTAATTCTAGCTTTCTCAGCCAAAGCAGAAACATGTGAATATTTTCTTATGCCATTATCCTTTATTCTTTCAAGTGCTAGACTCTTATCCTCTTCTTTATATTGCGATATAGTGGCACTAGCCATATGCCTAATTCCATCAAAGCATTCATTTAGGCTGTCAGCAGAAAAGCTATGCGGCAAATTAGGTCGTGCTATTTCAGCATAAAACTCATTTTCAGATTTTATTTCATCCATATTCCTATATAAAATATCAAGCAGCTCCTCCCTTTCATATTTAATAAGGAATTCAACCTCTTTTTCAATATCGGTCCTTGAATCTAATAACAATATTTTTAAAATTTTATTATCCCCAATATCTCCAGACTTCATTTTTTCAAGCAAACATCTCAATGGTGTAAATCCATGTTTATTTTGGCAGGTAATTTTAACATCATGATTTTCCAATAATTTTTTACTAATTTTTCCTCGTTAAAGTTGACCAGTGTATGTAAAATTATATAATCAAAGTCTCCACGAGTAGTTGAATCAAATTTTGGTGAATCTAAAATTAATTGGCAAATATCTTTCCTTTCATTGTCAAATGCTATGTCAAAAATGCTTCTATTCATTATATCTCTAACGTTTAAATCTATATCGTCCCTCTTAAAAACAGTTTTTATCAGTTCAATATCGCCATCTTCAATTAAGCTCATTATAAAAGGAAAGTCATTTTTCTTAAAAATTTTATTTAAATCCAGTGAATTATACGCAGCTAATTTTTTAATCACATTAATGTCATCAAAACTTGATATAATATTTAAATAATTTATAAGCTTTATATCATTTTCAGAAAGTTCTTTTCCGCCTTTTAATTTATCGGGGTTATATAGTCACGGAACATGTATGGCACTGCAAAGTGCTGGCTAACCATATGCCTATAATTTTCATTATCTTTAGAACGGAACATTGATATAGTTTTGATTTCAACGCCATTATATATAAAAAATGTAGGATGGCTTAAATTATTTACATATTCTTTAAAACCAGAAGACTGCAGGCAATCCATATAAACAGTACATGGCCCAAGCATAGCATAGTGATTCATTATAGCTTCATGTCCAACAGCCTGAAAAAAGCCATCTATTATATCCTCTCTATTGCTTTGCAAAGTTTTATTAAATAATAAAACGTTTAAAATTGGCAGATATAAATATGACTTTGAGCTATCTTTAGCCAACCTTCCAAGAAGCTCTATAGCCAATTCATTAAGAAATATGGACAATTCTCCAGCCTCTTCTTTATTTATTTTTGACCTGACAGCTTCATCTAGCCAATTGTATTCATTATATATTGCTGCAAAATGTTCATCGGTTTCACTCTGGGTCTTTAAAAAATCAAAAAGGCAATGTATGTCTTCTCTTTTAAAAGCGACATGTGAGCCATATAGACCATTTCCTAAATCCTTAGAAAATTTTATATCGCCAGATTCCATCATGGCAATCAAATCAGCACGCATCCTATCAAAATCTTCCCTTGAACCAACCCATGAATTCATTGAAGACAATTCAAAATCATCAACTATTACATTTTGTTCATGATTTCCAAGCAAATATGTGAATCTTTCACTAAATTTTTCAGAACCTGGTCTACCTGATTTTTCTATTTCTTTACATTGCCTAATAATATCTTTTACTAATTCAAAGCATTCCCTGGAATATTTGCCCCTATCAAACAGGTCTCCTAATATAGCCAAATTTCCTTTAAAGTAAACATTTACGTTAAGATTTGGAATTTTCATTTTAGTTCCATCACTTAGTGTTTTTTCAATAATAATTGAACTTCCCCTTGGAAAAAATGCAAAACCTGATTTTATTAAAAAATTTAATAACGAGTTCATGTCGCCATGTATATCAGATGTTATATAGGTTTTATTATTGCTCTCTAAAACCCCTGAAATTCCTCTTTCCCTTGACCAAAATCTGCAAATATTGTCAATATTTGTTATATCAATTCCAATTGAATATTGATTTAAATCTGTCATATGTCCCCTCACATGTTTGTGATACGCATACTTTAACTAGCAAAAAAAATAATGTCAATAAATTATTAAAAAAAATAATAGCATTTTATCTGGCCAAAACGTCCGCCGCATTCCATATAGAAACACCTTGAGTATATAAAAAAAGCCCCGCAACCCTCCCATCTGCATAAAAAACATCTAATATTATATAAATATGCAGCATCTAAAAACAAATGCTAAAAAATACTTGACTTTTTTCTAAAAAAAACTAGTGTAAAATAAAAGATTAACAGCAAAGCAATAATTAAAAATGGACAAAAAATTTACTATAGAAGCGAAGAAGCTAAGAAACATTGTTTTATTCAATCCAGAGATTGGTCCAGATGATTTATCAAATACTGAGAGTAGCATATTTGTAAAAGTATCAAATGGAAAACTTTTATTTGAAATTTTATCTTTCAGATATCTGCTTATCGGACAGGAAGAAATAGAATCAAATGAAACAATAGAAATGATTCTTCCGCTAAAAAGATTACAAGACATAATCAAAAGTTTTTCTGACAATACAAAAATCACTTTTAAAGAAGATAAAGAAAAAACAGTGATTGTTGAAGCTGATGGCATAAAATTCAAAATAAAGACATGCGAACAGGAAGGCAGAAACCAAATCGGCGATGATAGGGGCGACGAATACAAAATTCACAAAGAAGAACTCCTTGAAGGCATGAAAAAAGTTAGAATTGCAATGGGTGATGACGAAGTTAGATATTATTTGAACGGTATCCATATAGAAGTCTATAGGGACAAGGAAAATAATTACCATACTTTTATGGTTGCTACAAACGGACATATCCTTGCAACATCAGGCGAGAAAAAAGAAGACTGGGAATTGTTGCAAAAGGCTATAATGCCTAAAAAGGTTATACCTGAAATTATTAAAATTTTAGAAAAAGGCGGAGATGATATTTTGGTATCTTTCAGCAAAAATAAAATGGATATAAAGGCTGGAAATTTAGAAATATTATTAAAACTAATTGAAGGTGATTTTCCTGATTATGAAAAAGTTATTCCATATAAAAATAGCAAAGAGGTTATAATTAATACTAATGCACTAAAGGATGTAGTTGGAAAAGTATCAATAGTTTCAAATGACAAGACTAAAAATATAAAGATGTTAATAAAAGAAAACAATATTGATATAGAAATTACAAGTTCCGATGGAAGCACCGCTAATGGTAACATCAGCGTTAACTATTCAGGTGAAGATATGGAAATAATTCTAAATGCAAAATATTTAATTGATATCCTAGGACAGATTACAGAAGAAAATATCGTATTAAAAATAGAAGATAATATTTCTCCATTGTTAATTCAGCAGGAAAAAAACAAAAATCTATTGTTTGTATTAATGCCTATAAGATCATAATTTTTTATTGATTTATAATAATTTATAGCCTAAATATTATATATAAATGTTTAGGCTATTTTATTTTAGAAATGAATTTGAAAAAAATTATTGTAATATCAGGGCCAACAGCCAGTGGAAAAACAAAATACTCCATAGAAGTGGCCAGGGAAAACAATGGTATTATAATAAATGCGGATTCAATGCAGATATACAGGGGTCTGCCTATATTGTCAGCACAACCAACGGATGTTGAAAAAAAAGATGTGGAGCATTTACTGTTTTCACATCTTGAACCTAACGAAAATTGCAATGTTGGTTTATGGTTGAAACTTATTCATGAAAAGATAGAATACGCCTTCTCAAAGAATAAAACGCCAATAGTTGTTGGAGGCACTGGAATGTATATATCAAAGTTAATTGATGGCATATCGCAGATACCGGAAGTTTCAGGAAAAATTAGGAAAGATGTTACTGAACTCTATGAAAAAATTGGCTATGAAGAATTCTATAAAAAAGCTATGGAAATTGATGAAGACTATGTAAAAAACCTAAATCCAAATGATAAACAAAGGTTGATGAGGATTATGGAAGTATATAGGCAAACGGGAAAGACAATAAAATATTTTCAGGATTTAGGCAATATTACACTATATCCAAAAAATATTTTTTTTCATATAAATATAAATCCACCGCGGGATATATTATATGAAAGGTGTGCTTTGAGATTTAAAAGACTAGTTGAACACGAAAGCGTACTTGAAGAAATAAAAAATTTCATAAAAAAATATCCAGAAGTGCTTGAAAATCAGGATAGGTATTCAGTATGCAATACAATAGGTCTAAAAGAAGGGGTGCAATATTTGAACGGTGAAATAACAATGCAGAATTTTATAGATACTTCTGTAAAAATAACAAGAAATTATGCAAAGCGCCAATACACATGGTTTAACCATCAATTTGATAAATTTGATTTGAGAATAGAAGAAATTCCTGGTAAAAACACTGAAATACCGATAATGTAATTATTTCTTGATTTATATAGTTTAATTCGTAATATTAAACTATTGTTAATAAAAGTGGAGCGGTCTACGCCAATGAAAACTTTGGAAAAAGAAGATAATCAAATCTATCAAGCCATTAGAAAAGAATTAATAAGACAACAGAACAATATAGAGCTTATAGCCTCTGAAAATATTGTTTCCAAAGCTGTTTTAGAGGCAATGGGTTCCATATTAACCAATAAATACGCGGAAGGATATCCTGGAGCCAGATATTATAATGGTTGTAAATATGTTGACGAAATTGAATCTATAGCAATAGAAAGATGTAAAAAATTATTTAAATGTAATTTTGCAAATGTACAGCCGCATTCTGGGGCATCTGCAAATCTTGCGGTACTATTTGCACTTTTAACTACAGGCGATACAATACTTGGAATGTCGCTTGATGCTGGCGGACATTTAACCCATGGCGCAAAACCAACAATATCTGGAAAATGGTTTAATTCAGTTCAATATGGACTTGATGAAGACGGTATATTAAACTACAGCGAGCTGGAAAAAAAACTATATGAAAATAATCCTAAACTTTTAATAGTTGGCGCCTCAGCCTATTCAAGAACTATAGACTTCAAAAAAATCAAAGATATTTTAGATGAATATAGAAAAAAGACTGGAAATACATGCTATTATATGGTTGATATAGCGCATATAGCAGGACTTGTAGCAACTGGACTTCACCCTTCCCCATTTCCGCATGCCGATGTTGTAACTAGCACGACTCACAAAACTTTAAGGGGTCCAAGGGGCGGCATTATTCTAGCAAACGATGAAGAAATAGCGCAAAAAATTGATAAATCAATATTCCCTGGCTGCCAGGGCGGTCCGCTAGAGCATATAATTGCTGGAAAGGCTGTTGCATTCGGTGAAGACCTAAAGCCTGACTTTAGAACATACTGCGACCAGGTTATTAAAAATGCAAAAACTTTAGCTGATGAACTATTGCACTATGGATTTAAAATAGTTTCAAATGGAACAGACAACCATATGATGTTAGTTGATTTAACTCCTTTTGATGCAACAGGTTCAGAAGTGGCAAATTGGCTGGATGGAATTGGCATAACCTGCAATAAAAACGCAATACCAAATGATCCAAAGCCAAAAACTAAGACAAGCGGCATAAGATTAGGAACTCCAGCAGTTACAACACGTGGTTTCAAAGAGGAAGATATGAAGGAAGTCGCAAGGATTATATTTGAGTGTGTTCAATATTTTAATTGTAACGAAAAACAGAAACCTAGTAAAATATTAAAACTGGTTGAAGCAGTAAAAGAACTTACTTTAAAATATCCGATATATGAATAATTAAATAATAATAGCAGCATAAATATTATACTGCTATTTTTTATTTCTTTTGTTTCTAAAATAGACCTCCTGCAAAAGTAATTTTTCCTTCAAAAAACAATTTATACAAAACAAGGTGGGTGGCATGCAAGCTTGCTTGCAATGACAGCCTGCGACCCACCGCAGTTTGCCAAAGGAAAAAAGACGAGCTTTTTTGAGTTTTTGTTTGGGAGGCGTATATTTATACGTTAACCTAAAATAAAAATGAAAAAAAGCGAAGTATTTTGAAGTAGAAATTGGAATTTTGTGGAAAAATTTGTAAAATGTAATTATTTTTGCAGGAGGTCTAACATTCTTCACTTTTTTCATCAGCCCTATTAAAACCATGTTTTTGAATTAAATCACTGATGACGTCTTCCATTTTATGCCTATAGTTTTCGTTTGCAGCCCTGTCCAAATATAGTCTTTGCGCTCTAGCTGAACCTTTTAGACAATCCCTATATCTTGTCATATTTCCATACATATTCAGCAAATCGCAGACTATGTTATTTGTACCGCTATCTTTTATTTTTATAAGCAATTCCTCCAGCTCTCCAATATGGTTTTCATAATATGGCAGAATTGGCGCAACAAAAACGCATGTTTTAAATCCTTTCATATTCAATATTTTCAATGAATTAAATCTACTGGCGATTGATGGAGTATTTGGTTCAAAAAATGATTTTATTTTTTCATTATTATGGCAAATACTAAAACCTATAATTAAATTTTCTAGCCCCCCAAGTAAATCAACATCTCTTAAAATCATAGGACTTTTTGTTAAGCACCTGATCTGGCCCTTAAATTTAAAATCTATAAATGTCTCTAAAATCCTTCTGGTCATCTTTTCCTTAGCTTCAACGTATTGGTAGGGGTCTGTTGCGGATGAAAGCATAATATTCGGCGTCTGATAGTTTAAAATCATTTTGCCAAGTTCCTTCTGAAGAAGTTCTATAGTATTTTCCTTAACATACACAAACTGCCCCCATTTATCATTATCCTCTTCAACAAGATTTGACAGATAGCTTGCATAGCAATATTTGCATGCAAATTCACATCCTATATATGGGTTAATCGTATAATCAACTCCGCTAAGCTTTGATTTATTCAATATACTTTTAGCTTTTATATAAGAAATTTTCATGCAATATTGTATTTTAATATTTTTTATTATATATTAGACCTAATGTATAAATAATTTATTTTTTTATCAATAATTTAATTAAATTTAATATGTATAATATTTTTTCACAAAATTCCAATTTCTGCTTCAAAATACTTCAAAACTTTAAAATTTTTAACAACGAGCTGTATATGTATACTATCCCTGTTAAAAATTTTAAAGTTTTTTGTCTTTCTTGCATAAATTGTTTTTTGTGGAAAAATTATTTATACATTAGGTCTATTTAATAATAATATAAAATTAATTATTGTCAATGGAGAAGTTATATGGAAATAAATATTGTTGAAAAAGAGCCTATAACAGTAATTGGAAAAATGGGACAGGGAGCAGCAGGAAATAATTCTCTATGGATACAGGAACTATGGGATGATGCAAACGAGCACTTCTACGAACTTGGAAATCTAGCAAAAATTAATGAAGACGGTAGCTTTGCAGGATTTTGGGGGGCAATGTCAAATACAGATGAGACATTTCTCCCTTGGGACTGGCAGGGAAAATATTTGGCAGGATGCGAAGTTAAACATGACGCAACTGCACCCGAAGGTTGGACAAAATGGACAATACCGGCATTTAAATATCTAACGGTAAAGTGCAACCATGACAATTATAGCGAAGTTTTAAATTATATAAATAATGATTATATAAGAAACCATAAATATAATCTAGTTGGAGCAATTCAAGAATACTACGATCCAAAGGATACAGATGGCAGCTTCTATCTATATTTTCCAATAGAAGTTCTATAGAATTAAAGAAAAAATAAATTAATCATGGGCTATTGGTTATTTTTCAATAGCCTATAATTTTTTATATAATGTTAAAAAAATACTTGACAATTTTAATATATATTAATATTAATATATATTATTATTAATATATAAAGAAGCAAACATGAAGAAAATTATATTAAGTATTATTTTTCTACTAATTCAAAAATCAATAGCATTTGCAAATCCAGCCTGCGCTGTATGTACAGTTGCCATAGGAGCATCCCTTGGATTAGCTAGATATTTAGGCATAAATGACAATGTGGTTGGTCTATGGGCTGGAGCTTTATTGACATTGCTTGGCTATTGGTCTATAGTTTGGTTTGACAGAAAAAACTGGAATTTCTACGGAAGGGATGCTTTGTTAATGTTGCTCTCACTATCAATGGCTGGAGTCGTATATATAAAAGATATACAATATTTGCCACAAATTCTAGGCTTTTTAGATCCATTTTTATTTAGTGTAATAGTTGGTTCAATTGTATTCGTATTTAGCCAAAAACTATACCAATGGCTTAAGAAAAAAAATGGCGGACACGCACATTTTCCATTTGAGAAAGTCGTCATGCCTGTCGCTATGCTTTTTGTATTAAGCTTTTTATTTAACTATATTTATTAACTTTAAGGAGAAAAAAATGGAAAAAATAAAGAATGTAAAAGAATTTGTTGAAAAAATGGATTCTGCAAAAAAGATTAATCCAAAGGATCTATCATCCGACCAGGATTTGAGCATTGGCATTATGAACCTAATCAGCATTGAAGAGCACCTAATGTTTTCTGGTGCAAAAACCCAAAAAACCCATTTCTATGACCTGATTGAAACAATAAGAGAAATGAGAAAAAATTTGATGCAAAAAGTAATACCCGCCTATGAGGGCGAAGTATGGTGCATATCAAAACACCTCCTTGCCAGCTCCATGAGGCTAATGGAAGTTGGAACTAAGCAATTAAGTCTAAAAAATACAAAGGAAGCCTATGAACTATTTAATCAATCATATGAATTATATTGCATCTTCTGGGGACTTAACATGCACCTTATTGACACAAAAGATATAAAGTGGATTGAAGACTCTAAAGAAGATATAAAGAAAATTGTAGACAAAGTCCAGGAAATAAATAAGGAGAGTCCCAGTAGCAAAATAGAAGAAAATAGCGACGAAAGCAATTCAACCATGGCAAAATTGAAAAATTTTGTTAAGAAAGCAGTAGATTGCTGCATTGAATAATGGAGGCAGCATGCTTAAAAATAAAATATCATTAGCCTTTTACATATTATTAGCTTTAGCAAACCTATCATTCGCCAATTCAAATAATATGGAAAATAAAGATATATATTTCTTTACAAAACCATCATGTCCCTATTGCAGAATGGCAATTGATTATATAGCAGAAAATTTTCCAAATGAAAACATTAAAATTATAGATATAAGCAATGGCAATGGAATGAAATCCTTTATAAAAAAAGTTAGGGAATATAACATTGACAGAAACAGTCTCGGAACACCTTTTATAGCGATAGGTAAAAACTATATATTGGGTTGGGGCAAAGAAAATGAGCTATTGTTTAAGGAATATATAAAACAACTATAAAAATTAAAAGGTAGTAATAATGCTGCCTTTATTTATAAATTATTTTTTCTTGCAATTATATATAATTCTTGCTATATATTAGAATGTTAATATTTTATTTATAGCAATGGACGAAGTAAAATCACAACTACCAAGAGAGGCAATAGAAGAATCAGCAAAGAGAATGGGATTCATTGGGCACCCGCTGCGTCTTAGAATACTTGAATTTCTTGATGTTACCGGACCAAGCAATGTCTCTAGCATTGTAAAGGCTGTGGATAGCGAACAAGTAATAGTCTCCCAAGCGCTAAAAAGATTAAAAAGAGACAAAATGGTAAAGTCAAACAGAAATAGCAGATTTATAATCTACAGTCTGTCTGAGCAATCAAAGAAATTATTTGTATGTATGAGACGCAAATATGGAAGAGACAACAACCAACCTGAATGGGAAAATCCAGAATTCAAAAAGATATTGCCAGTTGATTTTGTAACAGGCGTAGCTTCAAAGATAAAATTTATGGCCCATCCGGACAAAATAAGAATACTAGAATATATATTATGGAAAGGTCCAAGCACAGTTTCCGATATAATTAATGGTGTAAAATGCGAACAAATCAAAGTATCACAACTTTTGAAACAGCTAAAAAATAAGGGCTTTGTTTCATCAACAAGGAATGGAAGATTTATAATATATAGCATAGCTATTGATTTGCCGAAGACAATGATAAATTGCATGCACAAAAATTATAATTCGCTTGAGAATAAAAGCAAATTTTAACCACCATAGTTGCTAGACATAAATTTGTAAATTTCCATTGATATTTTCGCTATAACATCAGCATTTTCCTCATCAGTTTCACTTGAATCCGAAATAAATATTGATAAAAAATACACTTTTCCATTTTCTAGCACTACAAATCCAGCATCATTGTCTGCAATTTTTACTCCGTTTATACGGCTGGAAGACCCAGTCTTATGTCCAACGACAACATTATTTGGCAATAGCCCTTTAATCTTATTTTGACCAGTATTTGTTTTAATCATTGTCTGTATTAAAAAATCCTTATACCTTCTAGAAAACAAACTTTTTTTATAGAATAGTTCAATTAGATTAGTCAGAGAATTTGGAGTTGACCTATTTAAGTATTGGTTCTTCTCATCCATATCCATATCATTTTCATCAACAACAATTTCAAAATTATCAATACCTAAATTTTTTATATAATTATTGACATTTTTAACTCCGCCTACATATCCTATAAGTATATCACAGGCGTTGTTGTCGCTATAGGCAATAGCATAGTTAACTAATTCTTTTATGGAAATCTTAAGAGGTCTAATGCCATATTTTTCACGCATAGGGCTATAGGTATTTTCCCGAATATCATCCCTATGTACATCTATTATGCGGTCCAAATCTATACCGTTCCTATCCATACTGTCAAAAACTGCCAAAGCAACATAAAATTTAAAAACACTCATTAATGGAAAGCTGTCATTGCCATTCAAAGCAAAAACAAATTTATCATCAATTTTTACAGATATGCCAGCCTTCATTCTTTTATTTTTCAATATATTATTTATATTTTTTTGGAGAGTTTTAGAATCATATTCATGTATTCCATAGTTATACATAATAAATAGCATTATAGATGAAAAAATCACAACAAATATAGTAAATATATTGTGCCTCTTTGAAAATGATATAGTACCCATAGAAAAATGTATTATGAATAAATTGGTAGCGAGACAGGGATTTGAACCCCGGACCCAAGGATTATGATTCCTTTGCTCTAACCAACTGAGCTATCTCGCCATCTTTATCAATTTTATTATCTTATAAATAAAAGTCAAGAAAATTTATTATTTTTTAAAAAAATTAATAAAAGCGCCCAAAGCAAAAGAATAATAGCTGCAGCAGTATTCTATAGCTTTAAGTCCATTATGACCAGCAGCCTAACAGCAGAACTGGCAAACAAGCACCTATCAATTTTTAAAAGTAATAAAAATCCACTATGATTACCATAAGGCAAATATAATACAAAAAAATATAATAAAAAATTTATTTTTTCTTGACTTTAAAAAAATGCTATTTATAATAAAACAGATAGTTTATCCATAAACTTCTTTATTTATTAATATAAAAACATCTTATAAAGGATAAGTTTTGAATAATCCACTTTTCAGTGGATTATTTTATTACCTTGTTTGCATTCTTGGTATAATAATTGTAGGCTCTGGAATTTCAATGTCAAATTCCAAATTTTTATTTAAATTATCAAAAGCAATTGCTTCATCAAATTTTAAACCAAGCTCTTTTAATATTCTTTTAGATAGATATGGACATATTGGCTGCAGCAGGATTGCAATGTTTTTGATTGTATTTGCAATTGAATATAAAACCTTTTCCATTTCGTCAATCTTGCCATCCTTGAACAGCTTCCATGGCGCCTTATCGTCAAGATATTTATTTGCGTTCTCAGCAATTTTCATTAATGAAGATATATAGCCATCAAAACTAAAATCGTCTATGAAATTTTCGTACGTAGAAATATTATCAGTGAATAGAATATCAAATCTATCTACATTCGGAATTTTTCCGTTACAATTTTTGTAAATCATATCAAGTGTACGCTTAGTCAGATTTCCAATCTTATTGGCAAGGTCGCCATTTATTTTTTCTATTAGTCTAGTTCTTGAATAATCTCCATCATTTCCAAATGGTGTAGTCGTTATCAAATAATATTTAAAATAGTCCCTTGCAGTATCTGCATCAAGGTCAAAATCCATTTTCATCCATTCAATTTCAGTATATGGTAAAATAGCATTTCCCAATGACTTTGAAATTTTCTGCCCTTCATTAGTTAGCCAGCCATGGGCAAAAATTGTTGATGGCAGAATTTTTTCAAAGTTTTCGTCTAGCTCGCCAATATTTTTAATCTGATCCCTAGTATAGTTAAAGGCGATTAAAAATGCTGGCCAATATACTGCATGTGGTCTTAAAATATCCTTGCCTATTAGGTGAACCTTCTTTTTGTTATCCAACCAGTAGGTTTTATAGTCGTCATTAACACCGCATCCAAGTGCCGTCAAATAGTTAAATAGCGCATCAAACCAAACATAGATTACATGCCTTTCTTCCTGCGGAACATCAGCTTTCCAATTTCCATTTTCATCCAACAGTTCTTTTCCATTAATATCGCATGGTATTTTGATTCCCCAATCAAAGCTGTTTCTGGAAACTGACAAATCCTGCAGGTGCCCTTTCTTAGGTGAAATACCAGCTTCGTAGTCCTTCATGCTTAGCCCGCTAACGAACGAAATAACCTCTGTTTTCTTTCCATATGGTCTAACCATATTAGGAAATTTTTCATATACTTTCAATAGTATATCCTGGAATTCACTCAGCCTAAAAAAGTACGTTTTTTCCTCTTTCCATTCAGCCTCTTTTCCGAGTGCGGTTCTTAATTTTCCATCTTCGCATTTAACCAGTTCATCTTCGTCATAATATGCCTCATCACTAACGCAGTACCAGCCCTTATAGCTTCCTTCGTACAGCCATCCATTTTGTATCATTTTCCTCCATACTTCCTGCACAAAAAGTACATGGCAGCCCATGGTTGTTCTTATAAAACTGTCCTTAATATTATCAAAATAATCTGGTTTATAGTCCATAACCTTTATTAAATCTCTAAATTTCTTAGAAATATTATCAACAAAAACCTGCGGTTCTTCATCTAATTTTTTTGCAGATTGTTCTATTTTCTGTCCGTGTTCATCAGTACCAGTGAGGAACTTTGTATTATAGTTATCAAGTCTGTAAAATCTTGCCAATAGGTCAGCATGCAATGTAGTATAGGCACTACCAACGTGAGGCTCTGAATTTACATAATATATTGGAGTTGTAACATAAAAAGTCTTCATATCCTCTAAAAAAATATCTTACCATTTACGAATGGTAACATTAAAAAATAATAATTCAATAAAAATTATTGACTTTATTAATTTTTATGATATAATGTTTTTTGGAATATATTATAAACTAATTATGAATTTAGAGTTTAAAAACAATTTTGGGTATTTGTCTGAGCTATCAAAGGATAGACTATGCCGTTGTGATTTAAGCGTAAAATTCATTTCAATCAATTTTCTAAATATGATGCTCCCAAAAGGGAGATAATATAAACACACACATTTTGCTTAGTGAACCAAAAAAAATCTTTTAAGATTCACAAAATTATAATTTGTTAAACAAATTTAATTGTATATGGAGACATCATGCATATAGAAATAGGAAATATAAAAAATATACAGGAATTTAATTTATTATTTAATAGCTTAATTTTTATTAAGTCGCTCATGGTTGTTTTTTTAATAATTATGTCCCCAATGGGACGATAATATAAATTTTTTAAGGCTTTGCTATAAAAACATAGCAAATTCCAATACAAAAACAAACAATTGATTATAATAATAATTTAAGGAAATAAAATGAGTGATTTAAGTTTAGAAAATTTGCATCTTGCAGCAAGATATAGAAAAAATATAGATAATTTAGTCAATGAAATATACAGTGTTTATGACTCTCTGAGAAACTTTACATCAGCAGATGGAATACAGAATTTTTGCGGAGAATTATTTGAAAAAATAAAAAGGGATTCAGCTGATATTTCAGGCTATCTGAATGGCACAAAACAGTTGATAGAGCTACTGGATAAAACTAGTTTTAGCGAAGCTCTTTCTAGAACGAATATTGATAAAAAAACCTTGGAACTAGCGGACTTTATAGCGTTTAAAATTATAGACTTTGCCTATGTATTTGGAAACGAAAGAGCCAAATCAAGTGGCGAAAAACAATTTTCTGAATGGAATTTTAGAATATTTCAGCTGCTGTTTAAACAGAAAGGACAACTATGGCTTTTAAATTGTCTGCATAATGTTGCAGAATTTGAAAAACAAAATGGCAGAATTCCAACAGAAATAGAATTAAAAAAAGCTATAAGAAAGGCTATAGATGAAGATTTTTCACCATATCCAAAGGGATTAACTGACGCAGAAGTTGATGAAAGGATTGCAGAAACTAGAAAATTAGCTGATACAGAGGAAGAATATGGTGAATTTGATACTGCTGTAAAAAGAGAAGACAGAAGCATGGGTTTTGAAGTTGAACATCAAGTACCATGTCCAACAGCAGAAGAAATTGACGTAGGAGAAAGTGGTGAACTGCATCTGTTAGAAACAGCTGGAGAACTATACCGCACATCTAAATATAAAACGCTTAAGGATGTAGTGGTTGGCGTTAGCGTTGCTTCTTCGGACGTAATAAAATATGGAAGTTTAACAAGGGATCCATCTAATGCAAGATCTCCAGGATATATAGCATGCGAATATTCTTCACCAGTTCAAAATCTAGAGGGATTAAAGGATAACGCAACAGAATTATGCTCATTGCTTAATGACCTTGGCGGAGGAATAGTAAAGCAGGATTGTGGAACTCATGTACATGTATCCATAGAAGATTTAAAAGATAATCCGCTTGATTCAGATCAATTAAAAAAACAAAAATTAGAAGCCCTAAAGAGAATTTTAAGAAACTTCATACTGTTAAGAAAGGATTTTGAATCAATACTGCCTGAGTATAGAAGAGGTGATAATTCAATGTATTCTGGTCAGGCCTACACAACATTTGTTGATGGTGATGAAAAATTTATATTAGGATTAATAAAATCCTGCAGAAGCTATGATGAATTAAAATCAGTCCTAATGGTTGGCGGAAAATATCTATCACTAGCGCCTTTTAATAATACATTTGAATTTAGGAGCTTTCCAGCAACTACAAATTCAGAAGTATTGTCTAATTGGTTTCAGCTTTTGAACGAATTTGTTGATAATTCAATAAGAGGCACTGCATTAGAGAACTGCCTAAATAGGGAAATACTGGAGAGGCTGCAGAGTTTAACAAAGAACGGTGAAGAAATTTCTGGCGTACAACCGGACGATTCAGAAAATATATGCTTTAAATGCAACTCATTTGATTATGGCAAATTTAGAGTTATTGAGTCACCTGTGGTAAGAGCTAAAAAAGCTATAGAATCCCCAGAAACAGAATCAAGTGCCATAGTTCCAATATCAAAGGTACAGTTATACAAAAACATAGCCGAATATGCAAATAAAGTTGCAAGGTGCACACATAGACTGCATTACGCTAGAATACCTGATTTAAGAGATTGTTCTGTAGCTATGGGCATCTCAAGAAAGCATGGTGAAATTCTAAAAAGTCCTATAGCTGCAATCTACAGACCAATATTTGAATCAGGTCAAGAAAGAAGGCTGGCTCTATATAGAGAGTCTCTGGAAAATAAAAATTATAGGCAAATAAAAGATTAGATATTTTAAAAAAAATATTTGAACTTCTTTAATAGGAGTTCAAATATTTATCAATTAACCATTTTTTAAAAAACAAAAAAATAAAAAATATAATACAACCTATATTTTAAAAAAAATTAACCAATAAATAGAATTATTTTTTTAAATTCATATTGAGTTTTAAAGATGTGTATGAATATATTGGGCATGCAAAAAATCTATAATCAATAAATTTCAAATTTATTTTACAACTTTTAATATATCTAATTTTAGTTGCATTTTTTGAAAAAGGAAATAAAAAAAACATGAAATTTGTTGCAATTTATTTTTAAATATTCTATAATATGTAAGATATGTAGGGTTATAATCATACATATTTTATTAAAATAAAAAATAACAACAATTTAAGGAGTTACATAATGCCCAGCAATCCAGTGGATGTATATGTTGGAACTAGATTAAAAATAAGAAGAACGGAACTTGGACTTAGCCAGAATAAAATCGGCGAAATGACAGGTATTACTTTTCAACAGG
>CALXSC010000090.1 GCA_944391025.1 uncultured Rickettsiales bacterium | reverse complement strand
TGGAGATATAGATGTAAGGTTATCTGATTTTGGAAAGTTAGTATTCAACAAACTAGACAACAAATATCTTCAATTATATAAAAAATCTGTTGAAAAAATAACTAACAAGGAAGTTATTTTTGACTTTGCAACAGGCGCAAGTGATTCCAGATATTTCTATAATGATGAGACTACAATAATACCAAACCAGGCAACCGGTGGAGAAATTCATGCAGATGGTGAATGGATAGATATACAAAGTCTTAGGGACTTTTTAGAAATCAAAAAGGATTTTATAAATGAATTGGTTGCACAGAAGCTATAGAAATAACTTTGCTGTTTTAAAGTTATTTCTAAAAAAATAAATAATAGAAAGCCTCTCAAAATATTTTTGCAGAAGAAGATATTGCAATTACAGCAATAGCCCACGCAATGGAAAGTTCAGAAATTTTTGAGAGACTTCTCTATTACTTACCACTGTTTCTTATAATTAAGCTTTATAGCCACCTTTTCCAGAGATTCCTGCAGCTCTAAAATAAATTTTTTGAAATCTTTTAAATTGAGTTCTAAAATTTCATTCTGATTAAATTTTGTCAACATAATATTTCCGCTCTTTAAATTTCCAATTTTAATATTTTTAAATTTTTCGTTATCTTTTATACTATTCAATTCCAGCTTTAGACTATCATAAAACTTTTTTCTTTCTTCTTTGAAAAAACAATTTATATTAGAGGAATTATTTTTGAGAAAATTTCGGTCAGCATAACCTATATATTTATCTTCTGAATTTAATATTGTAATTTGCAATATAATACAGAGTTTAAAATTTCTAAATCTAATTACGGGTTCTAGCACAAGTTTTTTATTCTGATTTTTTGATTTATATTCTTGGTCATCACATTCTTTTATCAAAAATAATGGTTTAATATTTAAGTCGCACTCTGGATGTCCTTGTGCATTTATTTTCCATGTTTCATAATTACGATCTGCCGTCTCTCCAAATATAAATTTGCCAATAGCATTTGCAACATCTAATTCATCACAAGTATAATCATCAACCAAATTTTTTAAATCGCCTATTTTTTTATTTTCGTTTATATATGTTTGTATTCTATCAATGGCACTTTTTCTTATAAAAATCTTTTCTTTCCATTGCTCTATTATTATATTATTTGTGCTTACGCTTTCTAGACATTCAAAAATACTTTCAAGACCTATAAGATTTTTATATGATGATTGACTGGTATCCAGAGCTCCAGTTTTAAAATAAATATAAATAATGTTTTCTAATTTAATATTTGTTAAGTTAGTATATTTTATTTTATTTCCATTTATATCCATTTCTGGAACATTTTCTTTTCTAAAATTATTAACATAGCCTGCAAGTTGCCCTTCTACTGCATTTGCATTGATTTTATCTTCTATAATTAATATAAAAGAATTTTCCGGATTATTTTCATTTACAAAGATCATAAGAACATCAATTTCAATAAACTGTTTGTATGAATAGATTTTAAAATTTTTGTAATTTTCTTCATTTATAAAACGATTTTGTGTAAAAAGCTTTAAAAAATTTCTAGCCAATTTTCCTTCATTCGTATCTGTATTTGCAAAATTCAACAAATAGAATAAAAAAGCATCCTGTGTTAATTCAGAAGTTGCATAGGTAAAAATATTATTATTCGTTTCAAAAGTTGTGGACATAATATTATAAAATTTTATTAAACATATAAAGTTTATAAAAAAATTTTTTATATTATTGCTATAAAAAAAGACTTAAAAATCACAATATATTATGTATCATACTTAGCTAAAAATTTTCTTATTTCATCAGAGTTCATTTGTGACAAATTATTAAGCAGATTGGTTATACGATTAAGCGTGCCAATATCTATTGAAGATAATTTAAAAAATTCAACAGGTTCTACATTTAAATACTCCGCAATTTTGTAGATACTATCAAGTTGTGCCGGAAATTTTCCATTTTCTATATTGGAAATAGTATTTACATTCAAACCAACCGCAAATGCCAGGTCCTTTTGCTTGATTTGTCTTATGTCTTTTCTAATTCGTTTAATATTATTGCCAACTTTTTTTAAAAAATCGTCCATATTTATTCATAATTTATTCACATTAATATTATTATAAATAAAAATGAAATTGACAAGTAAAATTTTATTATAAAAAATAAGAAAAAAACTATTATTTGAAAGTGAAAAAAAATAATGAAATAAGGGTAAAAACGTATATTGATAATGCAGGAAATAAATATAATTATTGCAATCCTTTATTTTGTGAACACCCAAAGGAGAAAAAAATAGTTGTAAAAAAAATTCTATTTGAAAATCCGAACGACCGCGATACCTATACTCTTGCTGAAATTAGCTATACGGATATAGCAGGAACAAGAGATTGTTTAGCATTTAGATGGAACATAACAACTGGAGAAAAAGAGAGAAATAAAAATAATAATCAACTATGCATTGGATATCCATACAGTCCTAAAAAAGATCCTCAATGGGTTATTTTGCCGAATATACTTAATTATCTTAAAAACTTTATAATTAAGTAATAATTTATATTTAAGGTTAAACAAATTTCATATACAATGGAATGCTTGCTTATTATGAAATTAGGCTATTTAGCATTTCTATAGTTTTTATTTAGCAGCATAGCACCTGAATTTACATATTGCTTAATTGTCTCAATTTTTTCCTTTCCCTCATCGTCATTTGACAGCGATATTTTAACTAAATATCCCCTCTGCGGCTGGAGTCCGTATATATTGTCTGACCTGATATTCATAATACTCCTTAGACCGTTTATTTCATATACTACAACTGAAAAATCTTTTCTATTTTCTGGGTTTTGAAATTCTGCTATAATAAATTTTCCGTCAATATCATCAATGTTTGGAAGTTCAATAAAAATATTATAGTATGCCTGAACCCTATTGTCAGCGCCTACCCTCATATCAAATTCGCTGCTAATTACCCTCATATTTTTTGACCTTTGCATATGTGGATATATAAACCCCGCTTCTTTCATTGCGCTGCATGAAGTAATAAATAACATAAGAAATGATAATAGAATTTTCTTTAACATTTAAATTTGAGCCCCCTAAATGTTTATATTTTATTATATATTGGGTTTGATGCCTGCCGAAATTAACATATTTCTAGTTTCATATAATGGCAATCCAATTATATTTGAATAGCTGCCTATAATTCTTATTATAAAAGCATCCATCATGGTTTCTATTGCAACTCCTCCTGCTTTGCCAAGCCCGTATTCTCCTGCTACATATTCATCTATGTCAAGCTTGCTAAGATGTTTAAATTTCATAGTGGTTTCTACAGTCTTTCTAGCCCTTTTGTTATCGGACGTAATCATATATATTGATGTAATAACCTTTATATTTTTACTTGAATAGAACTCTAATAGCTCTCTAACCTCTTCGCTATTAAGCGGTTTTTGAATAATCCTTGACTGGTAGTTCATTATTGTATCAGCAGACAATATGACATCGCCAAAATATTTTGCATGCAGTGCTTCGGCCTTGGATTCTGCCATTCTTTTTACGTAATCCAATGGATTTTCCTTTTTTTTTGGAGTTTCATCAATATCCGCAGGAGCTATTATATCCGGCTTTACATTTATTTGTTTTAATAGTTGTAGTCTGCTTGGCGAACCAGAGCCTAGTACGAATTTTGCCACTATTTATACCTTAGAGTAATTCTTCCCTTGGTTAAGTCATATGGGGTCATTTCAACCTCTACCCTGTCGCCCTTTAGAATTTTTATTTTATTTTTTCTTATTTTGCCAGATGCGTGTGCTATAATTATAGATTTATTCATTTCTTCCAATTCTACTTTAAAAATAGTATTAGGTAAAACTTCAACAACTGTACCATTCATCACAATTAAATCTTCTTTAGACATAAAAAATTTGTTATTAATATATTATAACTATTTAGTTAATATAAACATTATTTTTTAAAAATGCAAACAATAATTACAAGCTTTGATCAAAAATAGGCGTCTATTTTAGATAATATTCAATTGTTGAAACTACCCTAACTTTTTTTTCTTTTTGGTATAGCTCATCATTTCCATATTGTGCTGCTTTATTTCTACCAGTAATAACGAATAGTCCCTGATTAGCCTTTTTTATTTTTCCAACCTTTACCTTTGAATTTGTAGCGAACTGCTGAGCTGAACTTTTAGCCTTTTCTGTTGCCTCGTCTATCATTGGGTTTTTAATTTCATCAAGCTTTGTAAATACATACATAGGCTTCATTGTTCCATATGAGTCCTTTAAATATACATTTTGTTGAATTAGGTCTAAAAGATTTTTACTAGCCTTTTCAACTGCATTCACATTATTTGATTCAACAAATATCGTCTGTGTAACTATAAATCTGTTTTTTTGATTTGGATCCTTATACTCACGTGCATCCATATCAATAAAATCTAGCTGTCCAAGATTAATTTCTTCCTCTGTTATATTAAATTTTTTTAGGAAGTTTTTAACCTTTGCAGTATCGTCCAATATTTTTTTATTTATTATATTTAAATCATTTCCAGCAGAGACAAAGCTAATATTCCATAGAACCTTGTCTGCAACCACATATCTTTCTGCTGAGCCTTTTACCGTTACAACTCCATCCCTATTGCCAAAATTATACAGTCCTGATGCTAGAATTATTGAAGATAGTAAAATTATTATGCCCGCGATTATTGTATTTTTAGTACTATTCATTTTGTAATATATTTATTCTTCCTAACTATAAAGTAGTTCGCCTTAAAAAATAAGTCAATATTTTATATATAAATAATATCAATCAGATATTTGGGCACCAGCGGGACGGCCGCAGGACTTTTTTCTGTCAAGGGGAGAAACTGCAGGATTTGTCGGTACTGGAAGGTCTTGGCGGTGGATTTGATTAGTATTGGTTGGGAAAAAAGTCCCAGAGCCTCCGCTCTGCAGGGATTTTTATTGTTTTTTTTAAGTTCGCCAAAACCGACAGTCTTAAATATTTGTGATTGGCGGAAGTGGAGGCGATCAACTTAAAAAAAACAATAAAAATCCAGCTGCGGCCGCCCCTCTCGTCATAAACACAATTGGCAATTGAAAAAGGATAATTAGCAATTAAGTTGTAATTTTGAATTAATTGACAATTGTATCGCCCAGCCGAAAAATGGCTCAGCAATATTATTTTTATTGACAATTAAAAATTGTATAATAATATTGGATTGCCTATATGGCAATTTAGGGTGTAGTAGCCCATACACTGTATAGAAATATACAAAATTGACTATAGGCTCTTTCTTTATTTGTTGAAGCGGGAGCCTGTAGGATA
>CALXSC010000089.1 GCA_944391025.1 uncultured Rickettsiales bacterium | reverse complement strand
GTGTGTTGAAAAAATTATTTGGGCATGATTTTTATTTATGGTTTTGTCTGCGAATAATGATATTAATTTTTCAATTAAAAATGGGTGTATTCTGTTCTCTATTTCGTCTATAATTGTCATTTTCCCTTCGGATATTGTTCTAGCAATTATAAGTGATAAAAATACAACCTCTTGAGTTCCCAACGATTCTTCGTTTAATGGCAAAATAAAAGTTTCGTTATTTTTATTTATGTGTTTAAAATATAGCATTTTTTTATTTTCACCATGTATTCCGATAATATCTTGGAAAAACATTTCTGAAAATCCAAAATTGACAGAATTTTCTATGGTATCCTTAACAAGATTAAATAGCTCTTTTGAATTTTCACTATACAGATGCAATTGTTTAACTGCAATGTCCATTTTGGCAAACATTGGAAGAGATTGTTCGTGAATAATACAATATCCAAAGATATCCTTAATATCTTTTAAATACCCCGTTCCTATAAAAAATGATAATGCTGACACATTTTTTAATTCTTCTAACAGCCTTTTTGAATCAATATTATTTATAGTGAAATTAGCTTTTATATTTGTATCATTTTCATACCTTTTTAAACTAAAAATATTATTTTTTCTCTGTTTTTTAACATCCAAAGTTTCTTCTAATATTTTTTCGTTATCAAGCACAATACTATAAGTATAAATATTGTCATTTGATATAAATTCAAGGTTGAATTTTGTATTTTTGCTTTCATCTAGTTTAAATTTTTTATAGTAAAAATTGTCCGGCTTTTTATATGAATCAAACATTAGTTCAGCAACAAAAGTCAATGCCTTTAAAATATTGCTTTTTCCACTTCCGTTTGCACCCAAAACACAAGCAATATTATTTATATACTTCCCGCAAATTTCTTCTGATGCATTATTGAGTTTATCTTTCTTGGTAATAGTAAATTCAATAATTTGCTCCTCTCTAATACTCATAAAATTTTCAACACTAAATTTCAATAACATACTACTACCATTTTTTATTGTTATTTTTATTTTAAACAAAATAATTTAAAAAATCAACGAATTTTTGTTAAAAATTAACAATAATTGTCTATTTTGGAAGAATAAAATAGATAATTATTTTAAATTATTGTTTTACCTCCAATACTCTTTCCCATCGCTACTCCTACTCAAACAATGGTTATCCACCAGATCCCGCCTCAATGTCGCATGATCTCTACACTCAATCCTTGATTTTATTAGTTCATTGACCTGCGGTTCTGTGTATTTTTTACCTTTCTCAAACCAAGTTGCCATTATTTTATAAACTTCCTGCTGTTCGTTCGGCTTGGATGGGAAATTCACTAGCTTTCCGTTTTTGAAATATTTTTCCTTAACGGTTAACTCTCGCTTTTTAAGTTTTTTAACCATTATGAGTTCGTCCTTGTCTGTGAAAACATCCTGCTTTTTTCTGCTTTCTTCTTTGAAATTCATTTTTTGCCAAAAGGCTAGACCACAGACGTTTTGCTCTTGAACTACAATCCTCAAACTTTCAACCCTTAATGATAGCAGCATATTTTCAAGGTTGTTTAAAAGTTTTGTTGCAAGTCCCTGCCGTCTGTAATTTTTATCCACGAGATAAAGCCCAATCGTCCATTGATTTTCTGTTTTATAATTTTGCACCATATCAACAAAAGCAGCTAAATTGTCGTTGTCAAATAGACCTATCCAAAATTTGTCATCTGCCGTTTTTCTGTCTGGCAGTAGATTAAAGGTTTCTTCTGCTTTGTTTGGAGTTGGAGTTTTACCGCCAGTCATAACGAAAAAATCGCTGTTGTTTTCAAAAAATTTTTGAACTATTAGTAAGTCATCCTTGCTTAATAACTTTGCGGAAAAGTTATCTATTTTTATTTTATGCGGTACTATATTTTTTAATTTATTATACATACTTTCTCCTATTTTTATTAAAAATCATTTGCCTTTACTACAATTTCTTCCGATATTATTTTTTGTATATCTCTCTGCATTTTTTGTTTCTTTAAAAGTTCTGAATAGGTATCGTCCTTTAATAGAATTCTCTTGCTATCCTGACCTTTTATGCTAAAATAGCCTTTAAACATTATAGAGTTTGTAATTTTCATTATCCGCTCCAGCGCTTCACGTTTCTGCAATGTTGTCGTCAATTCTTCTTTTTGTAAATAGACAGCCTCTGGCTCATCTTTAGAATTATCATAAACATGTATGACATTTGATACGGTTATAGCCTTTGGAAGCAGGGCTAATGATGAATAGAATCTTCTTTTTACAGTTTCTTCTGGCACATCATGTCCTCCATTCATAACCCTTGATTTTATCCTGCCTAAATTTATTTCCGGATCCTGGGTCGTTACAAAAATAGTTATTATTTTATAGTTTTTTGCTTTAGCAACATTCAAAAACTCTATATTTTTTACGGTTGACATTACTGTTTCAAAAAATACTGGCTCTCCATTTTCAACATTTTCCAACTTCATTATATCAGCAGCCTCTGCCGATACTAGATTAATTCCGGTAAGAATGTTTAAAAATCTATTGTCTGTATTTAATATATAGTTTATTCTTTTTTTAATTTTTTCATCAAATAATGATGTAATTTCCTCAAATAGTGCTTTATTTGCTATAAATTCCCTTGCCAGTTTAACCTGTTTTTCTTTAAAGTTTTGTCGTGGCACCATGTAGAACTTTGACCCAATTTCTTCTAAATTTAATATATTAAAGTTTTCGTGAAATTTAAGATCTTTATCTAAAATCATAATTTCTAAAAGTTGGTCTATATTAATTCTTGAATTTATAAAGGCCTCTTCTATATCGCTGTTTAATTGCAAAAAATTATATATTAAATAATATGATATACTCTTTGTTATCTCATCTGGATTTATGTAAAATTCATTCCAATTTGGAATTTTGTCCTGAATTGTTCTTGTAAGCGTACTCTTTCCAGAACCATTAGGACCAGCAACCATTATTATTATTTTATCTTCGGCTATCATTATTATTTATATTTTTTTATATAATCTTTTTTTATTTCATTATTTATTTTTATTGTTTTATATACGCCACTGCTATCGACATTGTATGTTTCATGTCCTTTTTCACGCTCTTTCTTTACAATCTCTGCTATTCCTTTTTTTATAGATTCTGTATCGTTTATAATTTTTAATATTTTGTCGTACATAAAAAATTATATTTTTTTTATATTTTGTACAATAATTTTAATAATTTGTCAATATATATTCTTTACATTAATATTTATTGATGATGAGTTTCCGCTGTCATCAACAACAGTTACAGTTAATTTTCCAATTTCTGGTTCTATAAATAATGTTTTATTTGGTTCCGACTCGCCTATAAAATTTTGATTTATGAACCAAAATATTTTTCTTACATTTGTATCTGTTATGGCTTTTAATGGCAGTTTTTTATCTGTTTGTTTATAGTATGTCAAATTATTTATTGGGCTTGTTATTTCTGGTATTTTCCCATAAATATATCTTGTATTTAAATCGCAATTTTCTTCAAATTCTGGCGGTTTTTTTAGATATATGCCAACCATGCGTTTTGCATTTTCTAAATCACTGGGCCAAAATTCAAATATTTCCTCTTTAGTATATGGCGGGTTGCTTTGGCAGGCTCTTTTTCCAGTTTTTATATCTATTGGAATTTTTCTATATACATTTGAGGATTTTATGGGAGAGACCATCGGTATAAAAAGTGCCTTTGTTGATGTTGGACAAAGGTTTGTTTTTAAATCGCCCGTTGTAGTGCATACCTCAACCTCCTTTACATTTAGATTGATTGTGTTATATTTGTATTTTTTAATTTTTGGATCTGTTTTTTCTAGAAAATTTGCTATATTAAAAAACAATGGGCCGGCCATCTCTCTTCCCTTAAAAGAATTATTGCCTCTGCCGTCAAAATTTCCAATCCACACCGCTAAAACATATGGTCCGACTGTGCCTACAGACCATGCGTCCTTATATCCAAATGATGTCCCAGTTTTCCATGCTATAGGCTTAGTTTTATTCTTTATAATTATATATTTTGAATAGCTATTTATTGGCGGGTTTTTTTCCAGCATTTCAATTACTATATAGCTAGCTTCAGGACTCAATATTCTTGTTTCTGAGTTTGCATCATCCCCAAGCTCTTTTTTAAGTTCTCTTAGATTCCCCCTATTTAGAAGCGCTGCATATAATTTTGAAACTTCTTCCATGGATATTTCGTATCCACCAAGAGCCAGTGAAAGCCCATAGAAATCTTCCGATTTTAAATTTACTCCGCTTTTTATCAATAGATTATAGAAACTTGCTGGTTTTAGTTTTTTTAATAGGTCTACAGCTGGAACGTTTCTGCTGTATACCAATGCTAAATCTGCTGGAACTGTTCCCATGAATTGCCTATCTGAATTTTCAGGATTATACACACCAAAGGATTTTGGAATATCCTTTAATATTGTTTTTGAATGGATTAAACCTTGATCTAAGGCTAGTCCATAGATAAATGGCTTTAGTGCAGAGCCGGGCGAGCGCAGCGCTTTAACTCCGTTTACCTGACCCTGGATTTCATTGTTAAAAAAGTCATTTGAGCCTATGCTTGCCATTACATTCATATTTTCACTATCCACCAGTAGAACTGCAGCATTATATACGCCATATTTATTTTTTTGTAAAATATATGAATTGACTATCTTTTCTATTTGTTTTTGAATGTCCAGGTCTATCGTTGTGTTTATTACATTTTTATCGGTTGCACTAAGCATTTCCTGCACGATATGCATTGATTCATTTGGAAGATTCACCCCCACCGCTATTGGCAATAGCGGTTCCTGCTTATTTTTTTCAAACCATGATTTTGCTAGTTTTTCTCTCATTTCCATCATTGTTTTGAATCCGCTTGAATTTGTAGGGACTCTTTTGGTCGGATTTTGCGGTATTACCGTTAGGGCTAAAATTTCTGATAGCGACAGATTCGCAACTCTTGCATTAAAATATATTAGAGATGCCGCTCCTACTCCCTCTATATTATGTCCATATGGCACTAAATTTAGATATGCCTCCAGAATTTCATCCTTGCTGTAGAAAGTTTCTATTTGGATTGCTTTTATTATCTGTTTTATTTTTCCAGGTATAGTTTTTGTATTTAAATCATTTGTAATTCTGGCAACCTGCATTGTTATTGTTGAGGCGCCAAGTTTTCTACCGCCAAATAATGAAAAGAAAGCTCGCGCAAGTGAAAACGGATTAAAACCTGGATGGTAGTAGAAATATCTATCTTCATATAAAATAACAGATTTTTTTAAATTATCAGGAATTTGTTTTAGTGGAACAAATAGCCTGTATTTATCTTCATTATTTAAAGTTAGCTTTAAGAGTTTTCCGTTCCTATCAAATACAACTCTAGAAAATGATTGGTTTTCCAACAGATATGGACGAAAGACTATATTTAATGTTAGCAATGCCAATATGGCTGTTAAAATTATTAAAATAAAATATACAAATTTTTTATTATGTTTCACAAATATTTTACATATGTCTGCTTATATAAAAATAGATTTAATTTTACTGATTTTCAACTAAAAATATGATAATTAATTTATCATATTTATCTTGATTTTATATAATTTTTAATCTAAAATAAATTCACTTCTTATAATTTTATTAAAGGCGATGCCATTTTGTAATTTTTTTAAAAAAATTCAAAATATATTTTTTTACAGATATACATATTTTAAAAATTTAGAAATTAATTTGAGTTTTGTTAAATCAGTTATACTATTTAGTTTATTTAATTTGATTATTTTTGGATATCCAATTGTAAAAAAATATAATACAATATACAATAATTTTTTTATTACAGTTTCTTTTTGCTTTATAGCATATTTGATTTTAATTTCATTTTTTTCAATAGTCCTATTTAGAAAATCTTATAGAGCAGTACTTTCGGCGATAATTTTAATAAATTCCATCATTTTTTATTTTATGCTGACATATGGTATATCTTTTGATGCTAATATGCTGTTGAATGTCGCAGAGACAAATTATAGTGAAGCCTCTGAATTTATAAATTTAAAGTTGTTTGTATTCGCTATTTTTTTTGGTATTTTGCCTGCGCTTTTTGTATACAGAAAGATTAATATCTCCTTTGGGAATTATTTTAAAAAAAAGCTATTGCTTATTGTTTTGCCAATACTATTAATTTTTTTCATTACACTACCATTCCGTTTTTTTAAAAATGGCCTATCATTTTTAAGGCATAACCAACGTATAACCAGCTATATCATACCAGTAAACTATATCGGAGCTTGTATTGAATTTTCTATTTTAAAAATAAGAAGCTATATTAACTCTATAAATTTAATAAGTATAAGTGACGACGCTGAAATTTTTGAGAAAAACTATAATAGAAATGAAAAAAAGAATTTAATAGTTTTTATAATTGGTGAGTCTGCTAGGGCAAGGAATTTCTCGCTAAATGGATATAAGAGAGAAACGAATGAATTTTTAAATGAATATAGGAATGATATAATTAGTTTTAAAAATTTTGAATCGTGTGCCACATTTACTGCTGTAAGTCTTACATGCACATTTTCACATCTTCCGAGGAAAAAATTTGACTATTCAAAGAGTTTTAAATACGAGTCTCTAATAGATATATTTAACAAAGTTGGCTTTGATATATCCTGGAGGAGCAATAATGGTAGATGCAAAGGTGTCTGTGGCAGAGTTAAAAATTCCTTGGTAAAGAGTTTTGGCGACAATATATATGATGATTTGCTGCTTAAGGCATTTACAATGGACTTGAATAGAATAGAAGATAAAAACAATCTAATAGTATTGCATGGAAGGGGCAGCCACGGACCTCTGTACTATAACAGGTATCCTAAGGAGTTTGAGAAATACAAGCCTGCCTGCAACAGCGATATTGATAAATGCAATGTTAGTGAAATTGTTAATGCCTATGACAATACAATCTATTACACGAGCTATATTATTAAAGAAATCATTGATGAGTTAAAAGAAAGAGGTGATGAATATAATGCGGTTTTAATATATATGTCCGACCATGGGCAATCACTTGGCGAGAATGGTGTATTTATGCATAGCGCCCCATTTGATACTGCGCCTATAGACCAAAAAAACCCTGCGTTTTTTATATGGATGCCCGATGATTTTGCAAACGCCTTTAGGGTAAATAAGGATTGTTTAAAGAGCAAAATTAATGATAGGCTATCACAGGATAATATATTTCACTCAATGCTTGGAATATTTAAGATTAGCTCAAAATACTATGATTCCAATCTAGATATTTTTAATAGTTGTATGGAAAAATAGGGATAAATTTAAATCCCTATTAATTTTCTATTTAACTATGAATTCTCCAATTTTGCTTTGGGCTTGATTTTCTGTATTGTACAGGTCTTCAACATACGCAGGAGGAACTACAAGTTTTCCTTTGGTTGTTGCTTTTACTGCATAGCTAATTTCAACCATATTATTTCCAAGATTTGTATAGCCTAAAAACCTATCTTCCCTTAGGTTTACAAGGAATAGACTCCCAGAAGATATAACCTCTTTAATCTCAAATCCCGAAGGCAGCAGATCCACAATCGCAACATTTTCCATAAATTTATTTGTTAAATTTTGAATCCTTAATGAGACTATAAACTCATCACCCTGTTTTGCTTCTCCAATTTCTTTGTCGTCTTTGTTCAATATTCTTTTTGTAACCTGGATGTTTTTAGAGAACCCATTCCTATTAGGATTTTTTTGAAATCCCTGCTGAATAAAGCTGTAGTACAGAGGTTCTTTATTTTTAAATCCTATTTCAGAAATTGAATTATTTGGCGCATTTATTGATGTAAATGGGTTGTTTAAAATCTTTGGAGCAATATCCTTATTATTCCTATCTTTCATGGCAAATACAACGCCATTTGCTTCTATAGAATCCGCGAAATTGCCAAGAGCCATTATTGAATAGCTTGACAGCAGCGTATTATATCTTCTGCCCTCAACTATATTAAGCAGAATATTTGCGGCTTCATTTTTTATTCTGTTAAATATATCCGGAAAATATAGTCCTGTTAGATAAATATATTGAACATTTCTTAGGTCATCGCTATCGTATGAATTATAGAAATTTTTATTATTGCTAAATTTAAATTTTTTGATCAGTTCATTGGCTTTTTTATCGTTCTGCATAATTTTATATGTGGACGCCATATATGCTATGCCAGCGCTATTTTCAAACTCTTCTTTAAATCTAGAATTAATATCATTTTCTAAATTTGTCAAAGCCTGGGCTATATTTTCTGGATCGTAGTTTAGTGTTAATACATACAGCGCATAGGCTTTATTTTTAGCCTCATTCATATTAGAGAAGGTTAAATTTTTATAATTTGATAGCCATTCCATACCCTTTGAATATGTGCCCTTCGGTATAAAATATCCATTTTGTTTTGCTAGCGTCAAAAAGTGCATAGCATATATACTATGGAATGTATTTGAATAGTTATAGCTTTCATCGTATTCTTTTGAGATAGGCCATGCAGAAAATCCGCCGTCGTTATTCTGTCTTTGCACTAATTCAGATATTGTATTGTTTATAAGTTTATTAAAATTTTTATTTTGTACAAGGGAAGGGTATTTAGCCTTTATAACCATTGCTGGAAATACCTTGCTTATTATTTGCTCAGTGCATCCGTATGGAAATTCATTTAGAAAATCAAATAGTCCTTGGGTCAAAACCAATGGCGATGGCGAAACAATCAATTCATTTCTATTGTATTCGTTAAAGAATTCTTTAATATCCTTTATATTTTTGTTATCAGATTTTCCAGAAGTTAGAATTGTTTGATATGGTGTAGAAGGCCGTAGACTGATTGTTGATGTTATCCTGTTTCCTTCAAGATTAGCACATTCCTTGCTTACACATTTTGCAAAAAATCTAACTTCAGCATTGCCGAGTTCATCTAGAGCGGCTATAGAAAAACTAGCTGTTTTTTCGCTATTTTTAGCCATATTCAATTTTACTGTCTTATCAGACAATAGTTTTAAATTTTTGGAGGTTGCAGCTGTTACCTCTATGTCAACATTTCCATTTATATTTTCTATATAGTTTCCAACGCCTATTGTTACTTCAATCTCGTCATTTGGCGAAATATTTACAGGTACATTTGGCTGCAGAACTATATCGGCCTGTGAATTTGTATAGGTTTGGGTTGAGCCAACCGAAGTATTGCCAACTGCAACAGCCATAATTCTTATTTTGCCATTAAAATATTCAGGTATTTTGTATTCATATGTTCCTTCTGTCTTGTTTTTTAAAACCCCAGACCAGAAAGCCACAGGTTTTTCAACATTTCTTGCAAATGGATTTAGGTTATTTGCAATTTCGTCAAATCCTTCACCGCCGCCTATACCAGTAACTTCTTTAATTATCTCAAAGCTAGGCAGCACGAGATCAAATATCTGTGAAGTATAGACCTGAAGCGCCATTTTTTTTGTAAACTCCGCTAGAGGATTAGGTAGTACATATTTCGCAACCTGTAAAATTCCCTCATCAACACCATAGATTATAAGATTTGCATTCTTGTTTAAATTATAGTTAATTTTAAGAGTTTCTCCAGGTTTAACCTTTTCCGGCGTCTCTAGGTCAATTTTTACTTGGAACTTTGATTTATTTATTGAGAATGGTGCTATTGCATAGCTCAACGGACTCATAAATATTTCCTTTGAGTTTATTTCCCTCATGAATGAAACATTGACATAGGCATTCCTGTCTAAATTTTCCGGTATTTTGATTGTTTGAACTGAATTTGTTGATTTAGTTTTAAACCATTTATAGGCATAGACCCTGTCCCTTTCTATAGTTATAAGTCCATAGCCGGT